>JBJEOO010000125.1:0-2777 GCA_051880755.1 Hominenteromicrobium sp. | reverse complement strand
GGAATGGAATACGATGGAAGAAACGGTAAAAACCGCGGCGACTGTGCCGAAAGCCGCTTCCTCCGCGTATCCGGTTTCGCCGCTTTCAGCACGTCCGCAGACGATTCTGGAAATTGATACGCAGGATGAGCATCGCTATCATACCGGCTTATCCGAGCTGGACCGCGTACTTGGCGGCGGCTTGGTCAAGGGGTCGCTTGTGCTGATCAGCGGTGATCCGGGCATCGGCAAATCGACCATTCTGCTGCAGATCTGCGAATATCTTGGGCAGAACCTGCGGATTCTGTATGTTTCCGGTGAGGAATCCGCCCGGCAGATCAAGCTGAGAGCCATGCGGCTCGGCGTGTCCAGCCCCAATCTGCGAGTGCTTGCCGAAACGGATGTGCAGCTTGTTGTGGAGCATATCCGCGCGGAAAAACCGGATATTGTCATGATCGATTCCATTCAGACCATGAATTTTACCGATCTCAACTCATCGCCCGGCAGCGTAACGCAGGTGCGGGAATGTACAAACGCGATCATGCGCTGCTCAAAATCGATGGATATTCCGGCGATTCTGGTTGGACATGTCAACAAAGACGGTGCCATTGCGGGCCCGAAGGTCCTTGAGCATATTGTGGATGCTGTCTTATACTTTGAGGGCGACAGACAGATGACGCACCGGATTCTGCGTGCGGTTAAAAACCGATATGGCTCTACAAATGAGATCGGTGTGTTTGACATGGGGGAGGCAGGACTGCGCCAGATTGAAAATCCTTCGGAAGCCATGCTTTCCGGCCGGCCGAAAAATGCCTCTGGTACCTGTGTGACTGCGGTGATGGAAGGTACGCGTCCGCTTCTCGCGGAGATTCAGGGCCTTGCGACGACCTCCGGCTTCGGCACACCGCGCAGAATGGCGACCGGCTTCGATTACAGCCGCATGGCGCTGATTCTGGCAGTATTGGAAAAGCGTGCCGGCTTTTATTTCTCCAATCTGGATGCTTATCTGAATGTTGTCGGCGGTCTGCGCATCGATGAACCCGCTGTCGATCTGGCGGTTGCAATGGCGCTGGTATCCAGCCTGAAGGATACGCCGATTCGTGAAGATACAGTGGTGTTCGGAGAGATCGGACTGGCCGGCGAGCTGCGGTCGGTCAGCCATATTGATGCCCGTGTTTCCGAAGCTTTCCGTCTCGGCTTTACACGCTGCGTGCTGCCGTATCACAGCGCAAAGGGGATGGACGTCAAGCGGTTCAGCGGGATGGAGCTTCTCGGTGTGCGTACGGTCAGGGAGGCGTTTGAAGCATGTGTGTAAAGGAAACATTTGTGACTTTCCCGAATCTGCCGCAGCATAAAGTCACTTTGGCGGCGGTTTCGGGACTTTATCCGGAAATTCCGGATGCGCTCCGTCATCTCGGGATCTCGTGTGTGACAACAGTACCGGATCCCAGGCTTCCGGCGCCGATTGCCGGGCATGCAGATATACAGATGTTCCACCTGAACGGAAATCGAACGTTTGTGATAAAAGGGGAATGGAGCCTGAAAAAGCAACTGGAAGCGGCCGGATTTGCCGTGGCCGAAACCGCCGCGGAACCAACCGCAAAATATCCCGGCGATGTGCTCTGCAATGCACTTCAGCTTTCCGATAAGTTGTTTGCAAATTTTGGTTCTATGGATGCGCTCGTTTATGGCTGTGTGGAAAATCTCGGCCTGCGGACCGTTCATGTCAACCAGGGTTACACACGGTGCGCTTCAGCGGTTCTGAATGACCACGCAATCATAACCATGGATATCGGTATTCAGACGGCAGCACAGTTTTTTGGAATTGATGCTTTGCGCATTGATGAACACGGAATTCTGCTGGACGGTTATGATTATGGATTTATCGGCGGCTGCTGCGGACTGATCGACAAAGATGTTCTCGCGTTTACCGGCAGATTGGATACATTGGACAGCGCGCCGCAGATCCGTGCATTTCTGGAAAAGCATCATATCCGTCCGGTCGAACTGACGCAGAATCAAATGCTGGATATCGGCGGTATTCTGCCGCTGAAGGAGCTTTCCGGAGGGGATTGACAACCGTCCGGAAAATCGCTATAATTATACAAAATGATTATTTTGTATAATTCGGGAGGGAAATAACCGCTTGAGTTTTGAAATTGCATCCGAAATGCCGGAAATTGTGAAGCAATACGCCTTGTATTATCGAAATATCAAGGGCCGGTCTCCGAAAACCGTAAATGAATACTGTATGGATCTCCGGACATTTTTCCGCTTTATGAAGCGCTTTCGCGGGCTTGTTCCAAAAGATACGCCGCTTGATGAAATTCCTGTGCAGGATATTGATCTGGATTTTATCCGTTCCATTACAACCATGGATATCTTTGAGTTCATGAATTTTGCTGCGGATGAACGCAATAACATGAGTTCAACCAGACAGCGGAAATCATCCAGTCTCAAAAGCTTTTTCGGGTATTTGTCGGTTCACGAAGGCCTGCTGGAAGCAAATCCGACGGAGAATCTGACACCGCCGAAAAAAGCCAAAACACTCCCCCGTTTTCTGTCGCTCGAACAAAGTATCGAATTGCTGAATGCTGTTGAAGGACCGGACAAGGAACGCGACTATTGCATTCTGACGCTGTTTTTGAATTGCGGAATGCGCCTTTCGGAGCTGGTTTCCATCAATATGAGCGATGTCATTCACAACAATTCGACGCTTCGGATTATCGGAAAAGGAAACAAAGAACGCATTGTATACCTGAATGACGCATGTCTTACCGCAATTGAGGATTATATTC
>JBJEOO010000124.1:0-12163 GCA_051880755.1 Hominenteromicrobium sp. | reverse complement strand
CCGTAACCGGTGCGTCCAGACCGAAAAGCAGGTCGCTGATCAGCGAGGCATAGCCAAGGCACTGTGTTTCGTAGTCGTACTGCGGGAAATATTCCGCCATGACGCCGTTGTAGATGTTGCAGAAGCTGTAGCCGTTGACGGAATGGGAGCACGGTGTATCCGTCACGCACATGGCCTGTTCGATCTCCGTCATGCCGGAAATATCAATGCCGATGTGGTTCCAGTAGCTGCCGTCCGCAAAATATTCGGAGAGACGCCTCAACTGCAATTCAACACGGTGCTGAAGCAGCTCCTCCGTCGTTTCCAGCACCGGTGCGGTCATTTCCTTTTCCAGCGCCCGTATGCTGTCCCGTGCGCTTTGCGTACCGGCCTTAGCTTCCGGTGCTTCGGTTTCCTGCGTCCCAGTTTCGGGTGTTTCGGTTTCCGGTGCCGGCAGAGTATCGGAAAGAACGGAACCCGCAGCGGACGCGGAAGGCAAAATAACGGCGGCCGCAGCGGTTTCCGCGCCGGAGGAATCCGCCGAAGCAAAGAAACATCCGGTGCAGACAGCACAGAGTATGAACAGAGCGCATGCCGGCAGCAGAACGGCAGCGCACCGGCGCCCGGCCGTTTTGCGCGCGGCGGTCCGCAGCCTGCGGGGAATATATTCAGCCATAGAATCATCCTTTATCGTCCATCACTTTATGTCGGCATAACCATACCATTCGTATGTGAAAAGGCGGTGAAGGATTGTCTGAACAATAGGTGAAATGGCCTTGCGGTGTCCGGAAAAACCGTTAATCGATATATGCGGCATAGAACGTCCGGATGACGGATTTTATGCCGGAATCCAGCCTGCTCCGGCAGAAAGCGTGCAGCGCATCCGGTATTCTGCCGTAATAGGCTTCCGCGATGCCGCCGGCGATACAGGCCATGGTGTCCGCATCTCCTCCGAGAGAAACCGCGCCGAGCATCTTTCAGAATCCCTCCCGGAAAAATCTTTTACAGCTTTCAGCATACCACGGATTTGGCGCCAAAGCAATACGGCGGGGCAAAACGCAAAAGAAAAGCGGCCGATTTTCATCGACCGCCTCGGATCAATCTTCAATTGCCGCTTTGCGGCTCAGGATGCTGCGGAAAATCTCCGGATCAAACTTCGGCTTTCTTCCGTAGGTGTACAGGCCGTTCTGCTCCTGCTCGACGTCGGTAAGCTGCGTGTAGCAGAGACCGAACATCTCGCGGTTATCGAGCAGCGCGTTTGTGAGGTCACGGAAGCGCGCGATGAATTCCTCTCCGGTCTTCGGACCGTTGCCGTAGCCCCAGCCGGTTTCGTCCTGACTCCATGCAATGCCGCCGTATTCACTGAGAAAGGTTGCCTCGCCGCGGTAGGTCTGCCGATCTGCGTGGTTGTCGAAAAGCGTGCCTTCCGTCATCAGCTTGTCGTAATGCTCCTTGAAAATCTCCGGATTCTGCTCATAGTCGTGCACGCAGAAAATGTCGGTTGCAACATGGAAGTTGCCGCTTGTGTCAATGCAGGGGCGTGTGGGGTCAAACGCCTTGGTGACCTGATAAACAAGGGCGAGCGCGCCGTCAAACTGCTTTCTTCCGTCCTGATCCCACGTCTCGTTGTACGGGCACCAGCCGATGATGGCCGGATGGTTGAAATCGCGCTGAAGCTCCTCAACCCATTCCGGCAGGATGCCGTAGACCGAATCGGCATAAGACGGATCGAGGCCCCAGTTCGGGAATTCACCCCAGACGATATAGCCGAGCCGGTCGGCATGATACAGGAAGCGTTCCTCAAAGATTTTTTCGTGCAGGCGGGCGCCGTTGAAGCCGACCGCCAGCGAAAGCTTGATGTCGTTTTCGAGCGCTTCGTCCGAGGGCGCGGTGTAAATGCCGTCCGGGTAGAAGCCCTGGTCAAGCACGAGACGCTGAAAAACGGATTTGCCGTTGATGCGGAATTTATGCCCGTCCAGACGAACCTCGCGCAGGCCGAAATAGCTCTTCACCTTGTCCGCGCCGAAGGTGAACTGTACGTCGTAAAGGTTGCCGCAGCCGATCTCCCAAAGGTGCTTCTCCTGAAGAGCTGCCGTGAGATGCAGCACGCCGTCTGCGTGCTCTGCCGCGTATTCGCCCATTTTCCGGCCGGCAAAGAAAATCTCCGCCTTAAAATCGCCGGTACTGCAAAGCTCGGCTTCAACCGTGATGCTGCCGTCCTGAATGTTCGGATAATACTTGACGCGCTCGATGTGCGCGGCGGGCAGAAACTCCATCCAGACCGTCTGCCAGATACCGGTCGTACGCGTATAGAAGCAGCCGAAAGACTTGAATTCGTGGCTCTGCTTGCCGGAAGGAATCAGGCGGTCGCGCGTATTGTCCTCGGCATAGACCGTGATTTCGTTCTCACCGACGCGCAGCAGATCCGTCACGTCAAAGGAGAATGAAACGTAGCCGCCCTTGTGTTCGCCCGCAAGCGTTCCGTTTACATAGACCTTGCTGCGGTAATCGACGGCGCCGAAATGCAGAACCGCCCGGCCGCTGAGCTGCTCCTGCGTCAGACTGACGGTGCGCTTGTACCAGACGCCGTACATGAAATCCTTGTACCCGATACCGGAAAGCTCGCTTTCCGGGCAGAACGGGACGAGAATGCGGCCCTCAAGCGCTGCTCCCTCCGCATAAAGTCCGCGCGCTTCACCGCTGCGTCCATTGTCCATTTCAAATGCCCATTCGCCGTTCAGATTGAGCCAGTTTTCGCGCTCAAACTGCGGGCGGGGATACTCTTTTCTCGGAATTTGTGCCATAATCATCACGTTCCTTTCGCTTCTATTTTAGTGGACAGATACAAAATAGGAAATGTCTTTTTATGCTTTAAAATTGACTTATTCTACTGCACGCCGTATAATCTAAACAGCGACAAAACAGGGGGCGGTGTCAGATGGAAATCCTTGCAATCCGGCACGACTGGCCGGAAAAGGCCGGCTTTATGATTTCCCGTCCGCATGGCCGTGCGGACTATACCTTTCTGCATTTTATGCGGAGCATGGAGATTTCGGTCGGCGGAAAAATCGTTTCGGCACGGCCGGGCGCCTGCATTTTTTATGCGCCCGGCACGCCGCAGTGGTTCCGCAGCGAGACCGGCATCATTCACAACTGGGTGCATCTCAGCGCTTCATGGCAGGATGTGCTCGCACGGTACGCCATCCCGGTGGATGAGCTGCTCTACCCGCATGCCACCTCGTTTATTTCCGAGCTTTTCCGCAGGGCGGAGGCCGAGTTCTTTTCGGATGATCCCTTCCGCGCGGAGATGCTGGAAGCGTACATGACGGAGTTTTTGATCCGCTTTTCCCGTTCCGTGCGGGAGGAGCCGCATCTTCCCTCGGTGGGGCGGCCGGAGCGGGAAAAAATGCAGGCGCTGCGCCAGACGATTCTGAGCAGTCCGGAAAACAAATGGACCGTGCCGGAAATGGCGGCGCTTGTATCCCTCAGCCCGTCGCGTTTTCACACGGTGTACAAGGCCGTGTTCGGCACCTCGCCCATGCGGGACGTGATCGAAGCGCGGATCCGTTACGCGCAGTCGCTCCTGCTTTCGGACGGCAGTATTCCCCTTGCGGATATCGCCGAAATACTCGGCTACTCCGATCAGTACCACTTTATCCGTCAGTTCAAAACGGTGACCGGCGAAACCCCCGGTGCCTACCGGAAATCCCGGCGCTAAATGACCTGCAGGTTTTTCAAAGCATTGTACACGCCGTTTTCGTCGACAGGGTCGGTTATGTAGTCCGCCGCGGCCTTTGCCTCCGGACAGGCATTGCCCATCGCGACGCCGAAGCCCGCCGAACGAAGCATGTCCGCGTCGTTTCTGCCGTCTCCGAATACCAGAATCTCTTCAGGCCCGATGGCGTAATGCTCCGCAGTCCTGCGGATTCCGACATGCTTGCCGCCGGCCGCCGGAATGACATCGTGGCAATAGGAAGCGGCGTTTGTGATGCGAATATGCTTCAGCGGCGCAAGCCTGGCGTCTGTAATCTCCGGATCGTAGGTGACGAGCTGATAAACGTCGTGCGCTTCAATGCGGCGGATATCGTAGATTTCGGGCGGCTTCAGTCCGTGTGAGATGAAGTGCCTGCGCGCCTGTTCACATTCGCTGGCCATAAAGCAGCGCGTGTCCTCGGCGATCAGGCAGGGGAAGGGGGCTGCCGCCTGCAGTTTCATCAGCAGACGGATATCGTCCTTGTCGTGCGGCAGCGCGTGCAGCACGCGGCCGTTCCGGTCAAAGCAGTATTGCCCGGTCAGCGTCAGATAACCGTCAAAATCAAACAGATCGCGCAGAAACGCGGTCATCTCGGTGACCCGCCCGGTTGCAACGAACAGCAGGATTCCCTTTTCCCGCGCCAGCTTCAGCGCGTGCAGAGCGGAATCGGGCATACGGCGGCCGGCGCCGAGCAGTGTGCCGTCAATGTCAAAGAAAATCGCGCGAATATGCATAGAATACCTCGTCAGACAAAAAAGGACTGCGCGCTGCAGTCCTTTCGGTTTATCGGCTCTTATATTTTTCCACAATCAGATTGGCGCATTTATAGATATCGCCGCCGCCGAGCGTCAGAATGAGATCGTTCTCTCTGGCGTTCGCCATCACATAATCGGCGATTTCCTCAAAGCTGCCGAACCAGCGGCTGCCGGGGATTTTAGCCGCGAGGTCGCTCGTGTGGATGTTATAGGTGTTCGTTTCCCGCACGGCGAGAATCTCCGTCATCACAACATGGTGGGGGATGGAAAGCGCCTTCGCGAAATCATCGAGCAGCATGGCGGTTCTCGAGAACGTATGCGGCTGAAAAACGGCCCAGACTTCACGGTAGCCCATGCGCACGGCGGAGGAAAGCACGGCGGAAAGCTCGGTCGGATGGTGGGCAAAATCATCGGCAACCGTCACGCCGTTGAATTTGCCGAGGATTTCAAAACGGCGGTGTACGCCGGAAAAAGCTTCGAGCGCGGTGCAGATATGCGCACCGTCCACCCCCATGCTGTGCGCGGCGGCAGCGGCGGCCAGCGCGTTCATCATGTTGTGCTCGCCGGGTACCCGCAGGCTCACGCGGCAGACGCGCTCACCGTGATGCATGATGGTGAAATCCTCGCAGGCGGTATCCTCTTCGTTCAGCTCGGTCACATAGTAGTCGCAGTCCGCCGTACGGCCGAAGGTTATGATCTCCGCGTGCGTCAGATCCTCCACGGCGCGCATGGCGTTTGCGTCGTCGCCGTTGACAATGATCCGTTTGGAGGTCTGCAGGGCAAACTGACGGAAGGATTTCACAATATTGTCGAGTGTGCCGAAATAATCGAGATGATCCGCGTCGATGTTCAGGATGACGCTGATTGTCGGATGAAGCTGAAGAAAGGTGTCGACATATTCGCACGCCTCGCAGACCATGTTTTCGCTCTGGCCCACGCGTCCGTTGCCGCCGATGAAGGGCAGCTTGCCGCCGATGACGGCGCTCGGGTCGCGGCCGGCTTCGATCAGAATCTGCGTGATCATGCCGGTTGTGGTCGTTTTGCCGTGCGTACCGGAAACGGCGACCGCGTTGGAAAACTTCTGGGTGAGCAGGCCGAGCATCACGGAGCGCTCCAAAGTGGGAATGCCTTTTTCGCGCGCGGCGACCAGCTCCGGGTTATCCTGCTTTGCGGCGGCGGTGTATACGACCAGCTCCGCGCTGCCGATATTCTCCGCGCGGTGGCCCATAAAGACCGGAATGCCGTATCCGCGGATGCGCTCAAGCGTATCCGACTCGTTGATATCGCTGCCGGTAATGCTGTATCCCTTGTGGTGGAGAATCTCGGCCATCGGGCACATGCCCGAGCCGCCGATGCCGACAAAATGCAGGCGTTTGACGGTATCCAGTAAATTGGTTTTGTTGTCTGTCATGATTCAGATGTTCCTTTCAGCCGGAAAACGACGGACGCCGTGCGCGTCCGTTCAAAATCTATAATAAATACACGATAACATTCTTGCGGTCGTTTTATTATTATAATGCCAATGCAGGAAAAAATAAATAGGAAATTGAAAAAAAGAGGAAAAAGTCTCTGCGCCCGCACAAATGCCGCCGGAAACCATACTATGGAACGGACGGATTTGTTTGGAAAGGCGTGAATCCTATGCCCATGATCAACACTTTCGGCGTAATCGGCGGCGACGAGCGAATGCGGTATCTGGCCGCGTCCATCGCGGCCGACGGTTACCCGGTTTGCGTATACGGCTTTGAAAATCTGGGGCCGTGCCGCGGCGCGGCCGAGACGGCGCTGCCGGAGCTTGCAAAGAAAAGCTCCGTGATTCTTCTTCCCCTGCCCGCGACGCGCGACGGCCTGACGCTGAATGCGCCCTATGCCGCGGCCGAGATCCGGCTGGACGATGAATTTGCATCTTTGTTCCGGAACCGGACCGTGTGCGGCGGCATGATTCAGCGGCTCGTTGCGTCGTCGGCAATCTGGCGGGAGATTGAGCCGGAGGATTACTACCGCCGCGAGGAGCTTGCGGTCGGCAATGCGATCCCGACCGCGGAGGGCGCGGTTGGAATTGCGATTCAGGAATACCCGGGGACGCTGAACGGCGCCAGATGCCTGATTACGGGCTTTGGCCGCATCGGGCGGAACCTCGCGATCATCCTGCGCGGTATGGGGGCGCATGTCTGCGCGGCTGCGCGGAAAAAGGAAGACCTGATGCGCATGCGGGCGTTCGGTGTGGAGCCGCTGAGCTACCGTGAAATCACGCAGCGCTTCGATGTGATCTTCAATACGGTGCCGGCGCGCGTGATCGGCGCACCCGTGCTCACACAGCAGGATGCGGAAACGCTGCTGATCGAGCTTGCGTCCGCGCCGGGCGGCATCGATCTGGAAAGTGCCGGGCGGCTTGGCCTACGTGTGGTTCAGGCGCAGTCCCTGCCGGGACGCGTCGCTCCGAAAACGGCGGCGGAATACATCAAAGAAGCGGTCTATAACATGTTGGAGGAGGCGTGATCGCGGTATGCGGACCATCGTATTTGCCATGTGCGGTTCTTTCTGCACCTTTGAAAAAGCGCTTGAGCAGCTTGCACGGCTCAGAGAAACGTATGAGGTTCTGCCGGTGATGAGCGAAACGGCATACGGTACCGATACGCGCTTCGGTTCGGCGCAGGATTTCCGGCGGCGCGTGGAAGCGCTGTGCGGGCGGGAAATCATCCACACGATTGCGGGTGCGGAGCCGATCGGCCCAAAGCATCTGGCGGACGGCGTTGTGGTTATGCCGTGCACGGGTAACACGGCCGCCAAAATCGCCAATGCCGTGACGGATACAAGCGTGACGATGGCGGTGAAGTCCGCGCTGCGCGTGTCCATGCCGATTGTGCTTGCGCTTGCAACGAATGATGCGCTCGGGGCCTCCTGCAGGAATATCGGTGCGCTTCTGAACACAAAGCACTTGTATTTCGTTCCGCTGGGACAGGACGACCCCGTCAAAAAGCCGAATTCCCTCGTGGCGCATTTCGGGCTTGTCCCCGAAACGCTTGAGGCGGCGTTTCGCGGCGAACAGCTCCAGCCGGTGCTGCGCTGAGATTTTTTGTTGAATTTACTGCGGGGCTGTGCTATACTAACCGTATCACGGTCAAGGCCGTTTCGGGAGGCGCACGATGCTCTACTGCACAAAATGTCAGACGATTTGCGAGGATTCCACCCGCACCTGTCCCAATTGCAAACGAAGCCGGGGGCTGCGTCCGGTCAAAGACAATGACGAGGTCTTTTTCATGAAGGTCAGTGAGGGAGAGGCGGCGGAAATTTCCGCGCTGTTTGAATCGCTTGCGATCCGCCACCGCACCGAGCAGGTAAAGGCCGGCTTTTCCACAAGCATCTATGATTCCGAATTTGTGCCGACCGACCGGAACCTTTATGTGGAGTATCAGGATCTTCCGCGCGCAAACGAAACAATCGCACAGGAGAAGGCGGAGCCTGAACCGGCCGAAGCGGACGATATGCCCAAGGGAAAGCGGATGGTGATTCAGACGGTTTCCATCATTGCCTTCATGGTGGTGGTGATGCTGGTCGTTTTCGCGTCCGATTTTCTGGCGAATCTGCTCAAGGAACTGTTTATGAAATAAATTACATGCTTGCGCATGGACTGGAGGAAGTCAAAATGGAAAAGAATTTCAAGCCGGATACCATCTGTATCCATGCGGGCTATAAGCCCGGAAACGGAGAGCCGCGTGTGCTGCCGATCGTGCAGAGCACCACATATACCTACGAGAGTTCGCAGGAAATGGGCGATCTGTTTGACCTGAAGGAGGATGGCTTTTTTTATACGCGTCTCGGCAACCCGACGCTCGACGCGGTTGAGAAGAAGCTTGCGGCGCTCGAAGGCGGCGTAGGCGCGATGCTTACGGCCTCCGGCCAGTCCGCGTCGCTGCTGTCCGTTCTGAATATCTGCCGTGCGGGCGGCCATGTGGTCTGCTCCAGCGCGATTTACGGCGGCACGTTCAACATGTTCTATAAGACCATGAAGGAGATGGGCATTGATTTCACGTTTGTTTCGCCCACCTCCACGGCGGACGAGCTGCGCGCGGCCTTCCGTGAAAACACACGCTGTGTTTTCGCGGAGACGCTCGCGAATCCGTCGCTCGTCGTGACGGATCTGGAGCTGTTTGCAAATATCGCGCATGAACACGGCGTGCCGATCATCGTGGACAATACTTTCCCGACGCCGATCAACTGCCGTCCGTTTGAGTTCGGCGTGGATATCGTGGTGCATTCCACCACGAAATATCTGGACGGTCATGCCGTTCAGGTCGGCGGGGCGATTGTCGACAGCGGCAACTTTGACTGGAATAACGGCAAATTCCCGGAGTTTACAGAGCCGGATGAGTCTTACCACGGCGTCGTCTATACCAAGCAGTTCGGCCGCGCGGCGTACATCGCGAAGGCCAGATGCCACCTGATGCGCGATCTCGGCGCGCAGGCTGCACCGATGAATGCGTTCCTGCTGAACCTCGGCATGGAGACGCTCGCCCTGCGCATGGAGCGCCATTGTTCCAACGCGATGGAGATCGCGAAGTTCCTCGAGCAGGATGACCGCATTGCTTGGGTCAATTTCCCGGGCCTCGAGAGCAGCCCCTTCCATGCGCTTGCGCAGAAGTATATGCCGCACGGCACCTGCGGCGTCGTTTCCTTCGGCATCAAGGGCGGCAGAGAAGCGGCGACAAAGTTTATGGACAGTCTCGAATTGGCTTCGGTGGTCACGCATGTTGCGGATCTGCGCACCTGCGTGCTGCATCCGGCCAGCACCACACACCGTCAGCTTTCCGACAAGCAGCTTGAAGAAGCGGGCGTGTCGCCGGATCTGATCCGTTTTTCCGTGGGTATCGAGAATGTTGAGGATATTCTGGCGGATATCAAGCAGGCGCTTGAAAAGGCCGTTCAGTAATCGGAAAACGCATTTATACAAGAAAAATGCAGCCTCAGGCGGCCAAAAACCGCGGGGCTGCATTTTTGATGCTTATGCGTCCTTGCCGGCGTCTTTTTCCTCATCCGCCGGTTCGGCTTGGGGCTGCTGCGCCGCAGGCTCCGGCGCAGAGGCCAGCGGCAGCGCGATTTCCACGGTGAACAGATCCCCGTGCACGGAAACCGTGCAGGTGCCGCCGCAGGCTTCCGTGAAGCTCTTGGCGATGGAAAGGCCGAGACCGCTGCCGGAGGTGGAGCGGCTGTCGTCGCCGCGCACAAAGCGCGCCGTGAGCGCTTCTCCGTCCAGCTCAAGCTCGTGCTTTGAAACGTTCTGAATGACGGCCACGGCATGGCCGCCGCGCTTGATCAGCGAGACGTACACGCGCGAGCCTTCCAGCGAATACTGCACGGCGTTTTTGATCAGATTCTGGAACACACGGTACATCCGCTGGCCGTCCGCATAGACGGTGAAGGTGTCGTCCGGAATCTGCACCCGCCACTGCAGCGGACTGCTCTGCATCATCCCCTCCATGTCGGCAAGCGTCTGGCGCAGGAGCTTATCCAGGCCGATGTATTCCGGATCCAGGGAAATGTTGCCGGTGGCGGCTTTGGAGACGTCAAAGATATCCTGAATCATATAGCGCAGGCGGTCGGATTTCTGCGAGATAATCTCAACATAGTCCCGGACATGCGGAGGCAGATCCGGTTCCGCCTTCAGAAGCTCCACATAGCTGATGATGGAGGTGAGCGGCGTCTTAATATCGTGGGAGACATTTGTGATCAGCTCCACCTTGGTGCGTTCGGACTTGATGCCCTCCTCCACGGCGATCTTGATGCCGTCGCGGATCATGTTGAGCTGCATGGCGGAGCTGTACAGCGGCGAGGTGGCGGGGAGCGTGTTGACCGCGTTCAGGTCACCCTTGTACATCTGCTCTACCTGATCCATCAGCTTGCCGTAGTCGTGCAGATCGTCGCGCAGCGCGGCGGCAAACCAGATCAGCGTGCCGAGCGCGGCCACGCCGATGGAAACATAAAAGGCGGGGAGCCATTCGCTGAACGGCCAGGTGTCCCATACGCAGAGCGTGATGACGACAGCCGTCAGAACCAGACCGAGCAGAATGCCGATCGTTGCCAGATATTTGCGGTATTCAAGCTGCTCAAAGCGCTTGCCGTCCTTGTTTGCGAGCACAAAATTCAGAATGGAATGAATGATATTGTGCCGGTAAATGCGCCGGTTGTGGGAGATATCCACGCCGAGCAGGTAGAACATAAAGAACAGGGCACACAACGCGAGCGCCATGGGGAACCAGCCGGAGGCGAGCAGCATGACGCACAGTGCGATCCATCCGATCATTGCCAGAATTTTGATCTCAATCCAGATCCATTTCAGGCCGTGCGCGAGATAGGTTTCAAACAGCTTGCGGTCGGGGCGGAACAGGAAGGAAAGAATCAGGATCAGAATGAACAAAGCGGCCGCCGTAGCAATGAGAATGATCTGAAACCGGATGTGGTTCGCATAGGACTGTGCGTTTCCGATGATCTCGTTGGAGGCGTAAAAGGAGGTCGCCTCCGCGCGCACGGCAAAGAAGATATCCGGCGGATTCTTCAGAACGCGCAGGGATTCCAGCGTATAGGAAAGCGTATCGGTGTAGTAGGCGCCCGGCTCGTCGCTGCAAAAGACGGACTCAAGGCGGCCGTCGGCGGACTTATGAAAAATCTCCACGGTTCCGCCGCTGCACCTAAACAGATAATTGAAGCCCTCCGGCAGGGTGAGCGGGTCCCAGTTCGCGTCGTTTGTCACGGTTCTGCCGCCAGGATCGCTGTTGTAATCCGTCACGGAGTACAGATTATCCTTGGAAATCGATTCGACATAAACCGTTGCGACGGCGGCGGTGGTGGTGCCGTCCGAAATGAAATACCGCACGCCGCGCTCAATGCTGAGTTCGGTTTCCTCCCCGGTCTCCTCTTCCTCATAACTGCTTGTCTGGGCGGACGCGGTTTCGCCGCTCTGGGTGCTGTAAAACAGCCGTTCAAAAAAGCTGGAGGCTTCTTCCTTGTAAACGTTCAGATCCCGCAGCTCGCCGCTGAGCACCTGACTGCAGACGCCGGCAACCTGTTCCGCCTTCTCGAAAAGCGAGGAACCGTATTCGGAGAAAGCGGCCGCGCCGTACACGCCGCTGAAAATGATGGAAAAGATGACGAGCAGAAAACAGAACCAGGAGAAAACACCGCGCGCCAGGTTAGTGCTTTTCGATTTCATAGCCCAGCCCCCAGACCACTTTCAGATATTCCGGCTCGCTCGGGTTGATCTCAATCTTCTCGCGGATGCGCCGGATATGCACCATCACGGTGTTTTCGGCCGAATAGGCCGGCTCGTTCCAGATCAGGCTGTAAATTTCCTCCGCCGGGAAGATGCGGCCCGGGTGCTTCATCAGAAGCTCCACAATTTTCGTTTCGGTCGCCGTCAGCTTGACAGGCTCGCCGTCGGCATAAAGCACATGCTCGTCCAGCCGGAACATCAGCCGCCCGTTGACGATGCAGTTGTCGCCCCGCGCATTGATCTCGCCGAGGCTCGTATAGCGGCGCAGGTGGGATTTGACGCGGGCGACCAGCTCCATCGGATTGAACGGCTTGGAGATATAGTCGGCCGCGCCCATGGAAAGGCCGATGATTGTGTCGCTGTCCTCGCCCTTGGCGGAGAGAATGATGATCGGCAGGTTTTTCTTCT
>JBJEOO010000123.1:0-2803 GCA_051880755.1 Hominenteromicrobium sp. | reverse complement strand
TGCTGGTGACACCGTATTACAACAAGACATCTCAGCGCGGCTTGATTGAAAGCTTCAACTATATTGCGGACAGTGTCAAAATGCCCTGCATTCTTTACAACGTTCCGAGCCGCACCGGCCTGAATATCCTGCCGGAGACGTACCGCGAGATTGCGAAGAACCCGTATATCGTCGCAACAAAGGAAGCGAATTACGATATTTCCGCATTGGCCAAGACGATGCACTACTGCGGCGACAACCTGACGGTGTACTGCGGCGAGGATGTTCAGACGCTTCCGATCATCGCGATGGGCGGCAAAGGCGTTATCTCCGTGTTTTCCAATGTGCTTCCCCGCGAGATGCATGAGCTGGCGGCAGCGGCACTCGAAAACCGTATGGACGACGCACGCGCCATGACACTGAAATATGTGGAACTGATGAACGCGCTGTTCATGGATGTCAATCCGATTCCGGTTAAGGCGGCGCTGAATATGATGGGCTTCAACTGCGGACACTGCAGACTGCCGCTGACCGACATGACGGACGCGCAGCTGGATGCGCTCCGTGCGGTGCTTTCCAAATATGTAAAGCTCGCTTGATTTTCGCAACGAAAGGAACAGACGTTACATGACAAGAATTCTTTTGTGCGGATGCTTCGGGAAAATGGGCCGCGTTGTCGCGCAGCTCGCGGCGGGGCGTACGGATTGTGTGATTGCAGCGGGCGTCGATCTTGCGTGTGATCCGAATGCCTCCTTTCCCGCCTACACCAGCATCGATGCGGTTCAGGAAGCGGTGGATGTCATTATTGATTTTTCTCATCCCTCCCTGCTCTCCTCTATTCTCGGCTATGCCGCACAGCACGGCGGTATTCCCGCGGTACTCTGCACGACCGGATACAGTGCCGAGCAGGTTGAGGCGCTGAAATCGGCTGCCGAAACCCAGCCGGTCTTTTACTCCCGCAATATGTCGCTCGGCATCAATCTCCTGATTGAGCTTTCAAAAAAAGCGGCCAAGGTGCTTGGCGATCAATTCGACATAGAAATCATCGAAAAGCATCACAATCAGAAAATCGATGCGCCAAGCGGCACGGCTCTGATGATTGCAGACGCTATCTCCGAGGTTCGCGAGGGTGAAACCCAGTACATGTATGACCGCCACGCACAGCGCAAAAAGCGCGAGAAAAGCGAGATCGGCCTGCACGCCGTCCGCGGCGGTACGATTGTCGGTGAGCACGAGGTGATCTTTGCCGGCAATCACGAAGTCATAACGCTCTCCCATTCTGCGCAGTCCAAGGAATTGTTTGCGGTCGGCGCTGTGAATGCTGCGGTGTTTATGTGCGGAAAGGCACCGGGGTTATACGATATGTCCGCCATGATCTGACACAGAAAGGATGAAAAAGACAATGGGTACAGCACAAATCAGCACGGTCAGCAACATCACGCTCGTGACCCTGCAGGGCAGCCCTGCGACTACCGCGTTTATGGCGGATGTTTTCGAGCGTATCTCAAAGCTGAATATCAATATTGATATGATTTCCATGCCGCCGAACCACGGCGCAAACGCGGGTCTTTCTTTCACCATTTCAGACCACGATTTGATCGACGTGCTCGCCTTTGCCAATACGCTGAAAGCGGAAACAGGCATTAAGGTCATCGTGAGCAGCGTGAATCATAAAATCTCCGTGTATGATCCGCAGATGAAGAACACGCCGGGTATGGCCGCGCGTGTGTTTGGCGCGATTGCCGCAAGCGATGCGGACATCCGGCTCATTACCACATCAGAGGTGGAAATCTCTCTCCTTGTAACGGAGGCGGATTATGATACCGTTCTGGAAGCAATTGAGGAAGCCGTGAATTGAAACAAAGCGGGGCTCAAGCGGGAAATTTCCGTTTTGAGCCCTTTCCTGTTCATTCAGGCCTTGATTTTTTGCCGAAATACGATATAATAAATCAGTCGGTATCTTTGCGGGTATGGCGGAATTGGCAGACGCGCCAGATTTAGGTTCTGGTACTTCGGTGTGCAGGTTCAAGTCCTGTTGCCCGCACCACAGCCGGACATCAATTGCGATAGGATTGGTATCTTTGATTGATGTCCGGCTTTTTGTTTATCATGAATCTGCGGAACGGAAAGTTCCGGGCCTGCAAAGGAAGGCGGAAAAACCATGCTGAAATTCGGGATGCCAACACTGGTTGAAACCGATACACCGGATGTGTGCGCAGCGCTTTGCCGCTCGCTTGGGCTGGATTTTATCGAGCTGAATATGAATTTGCCTGCTTATCAGCTGGACAGAATCAATATTCCTTATTTCAAAGAACTTGCGCAACGGTACGGTATTTTTTATACTGTCCACCTCGATGAAAATTTGAACGTCAGTGATTTTAATCCGTATATCGCAGACGGGTATCGCCGCACCGTGGCGGAAACCATTCACTTGGCAAAAGCATTAGACGTTCCAATCCTGAATATGCATTTATCCCGCGGCGTGTACTTTACGCTTCCGGATCAAAAGATTTATCTCTTCTCTGCGTATCGGGATCTGTATCTGAAAAGCATCGCAGATTTCCGGATCATGTGCGAAAACGCGATCGGCGATTATCCGATAAAAATCTGTGTTGAAAACTGCAGCGGCTTTCCCGAATTCCAAAAAGAAGCGCTGGAAATCCTGCTGGCGTCTCCCGTATTCGGTCTGACGCTGGATATCGGGCACAATCACTGCAGCGGAAACGCGGATGAGCCGTTTATGCTTGAAAACAAGAAGCAGCTTTGCCACATGCACATGCATGACGCGCTGGGGGCCCAGGTCCACCTGGCCCTGGGCGACGGG
>JBJEOO010000122.1:0-2804 GCA_051880755.1 Hominenteromicrobium sp. | reverse complement strand
GTAAGGCAGCGCGTTTTTCATCTGTCCCGCATCCGACCAGCCGCATTTCGGACATATACCTGCCGCATCCATCTCCGAAAAGCAGTTCATGCAATATGTTTTGTTCTCGCCCATGGGTGATCCTTGTCCTTTCAGCCGCAGGCGCATTTTTCACAAGTCTTGCGGCAAAAACACATCTGATTTGTATCAGTATACCACATATGCGGACAAGTTGCAAGATGCGCAGACGGACGAAAAAGGAAAGAACGCGTCGGATAACCGACGCGTTCCGCAGTTTTAATAAATTTGTAAGAAGATTACGCCTTATCGATAGAACCGAAGAGCTCCATCTTCTCCTTGACCGTTGCCTTGATAGCCTCGAAGCCCGGAGCGAGCAGCTTTCTCGGGTCAAAGCCCTTGCCCTGCAGATCCTTGCCGGCCTCAACGTACTCTCTGGTCGCCGCAGCAAATGCGAGCTGGCACTCTGTGTTGACGTTGATCTTGGAAACGCCGAGAGAAATCGCCGTCTTGATCATGTCGGCCGGGATGCCCGTACCGCCGTGGAGAACGAGCGGCATGGTGCCGGTAAGCTCCTGAATCTTCGCCAGAACGTCAAAGTTCAGGCCTGTCCAGTTTGCCGGATACTTGCCGTGGATGTTGCCGATACCGGCTGCGAGCATATCGACGCCGAGATCTGCGATCATCTTGCACTCTGCCGGATCCGCGACTTCGCCGCCGCCGACAACGCCGTCCTCTTCGCCGCCGATAGCGCCGACCTCCGCCTCAACGGAGATGCCCTTTTCACCGGCAATGCGGATGAGTTCCTTCGTCTTCGCAATGTTCTCTTCGATCGGATAGTGCGAACCGTCGAACATGATGGAAGAGAAGCCTGCGTCGATGCATGCGAGAGCGCCCTCATAGGAGCCGTGATCCAGATGCAGCGCGACCGGAACCGTGATCTTCAGCGTCTCCAGCATGCCGTTGACCATGCCGACAACCGTGTTGTAGCCGCACATGTACTTGCCTGCGCCCTCAGAAACACCGAGGATAACCGGAGAGTTGTTCTCCTGCGCCGTGAGAAGAATTGCCTTTGTCCACTCCAGGTTATTGATGTTGAACTGACCGACGGCATATTTGCCGGCCTTGGCCTTGTTCAGCATTTCCTTTGCCGATACCAACATAAGTTTCTGCCTCCAATAAAGGATTTTTTATTCTTTATTTATTATAGTGGAAATGCGGCGAAAAATCAACCCCATTTATGAACATCCGCACAGATGAGGGCAGAATTACGGAAAAATCCGAACCGGGTGCGCGCAGGAAACCGGTTTTCCGAAGTCCGGCGTTCCATCCGCGCGCCAGAAAAGGGGCCGTATGCGGCAGCTTCGTTCGGCCGGCTCCACATTTTCCGCCTCTTCGCCGCCGTCGACTGCGTGGTAAACGATCAGCTCCGTTCCGCCGCAGCCACGGATCAGTAGACGGTATTTTCCGGGTCAATATAGTCCGCGCAGTTGTCTCTGTCCACAACGGCGGTCGGGATGATCTTGACCGGTTCAACCGCCTCGCCGTTCAGAACGGCAAGCGCCATGTCGACGGCATCCTCAACCATCATCGGGCTGTACAGAGCGGATTCAATCCAGATGTCCTGATTCTCCGGCATCATATTGAAATATTCCTGGCATCCGCCGCCGCCCGTAACGACCTTGATATCGGTTCTGCCCGCTTCGGAAATGGCCTGCAGGACGCCGATGGAGATTTCATCGTCCATCGAGAAAACCGCATCAATATGATCCATGCCGGTGAGAATATCCGCAAAGTCCGCAAGGCCGTCCTCGCGGGTGAGCTTTGTCGCATACTCCACAAGCTCTATCTCCGGGGCAATCTCCCGCATGGTCTCCGTAAAGCCCTTCCTGCGCAGCTGCGCGGCGGAGCCGGAAGCCGGGACATTGAGCACAACGACGGTTCCCGTTGTACCGATCTTATCGACAATATATTTCGCGCCTTCCGCACCCATGGATTCGTTATCGCCGGAAACACGGTATATGCCGTCCGCCTCGATCTCGAAATCAAAGTTGATAACCGCAATGCCCTCGTCAATAGCCTGCTGAACCGGAACCTCCATGCCCGCCCACTGCGGGAAAACAATGATTGCCTCAGCGCCCCAGGACTTGAGCTCCTCGAGCCGGGCAGTCATTTCCTCAGCGTTATTGCCGGTGCAGAGCATATACTCGATCTGATCGGAAAGCGCCTTGCAGCGCTGCTCGGCATAATATGCAGCACCCGCAGCCCAGCCTTGCGCGGCGGCCGGAGCGAGAATGCCGACCTTCCTGAGTTCTTCCGAAACGGCTGCTTCGGACGACGCTTCGGCAGAGGATTCGGAAGGCTCAGCCGTTGTTTCAGGCTCCTCAGCGGCAGAGCTTGCGGATGAAGCACCGCTGCCGCTGCAGGCTGCGAAAGAAACACAGACAAGCGCGAGAATCAGGATGATGCATAATACTTTTTTCATGTTCGTTTCCTCCTGTATCTGACGTCTGGCGCAGATACGCAGAAATTTACTGCCGGACGCCAATTTATTAAGAAATTGTTAAGCCGCCCTGCACACGGAGTATTCTACTCTCCCGCCTATTCTTTGTCAATCTTTTTTCCCGAAATCGCCATAAACCCGTATGAATCCTTATGCCATGAAGCTTTTGCCCCCTAAACGCGCAAATCCGAAAAATTCCTCTTGACAACGCGCACTTTATCCGATATAATATGTAACGTTCTGGGGGCGTAGCTCAGCTGGGAGCCCGGTTGAAGCGGTTACACACCCCCTTGTTCCAAAACTT
>JBJEOO010000121.1:0-12307 GCA_051880755.1 Hominenteromicrobium sp. | reverse complement strand
CAGTCCCCCGCTTCCTCGTATGTATCATACTGGATGACGGGGGATTGCTTTACCGTTTCCGGGCTGCCAAAACCGATCAGCCCCCAGAACATGCGGCCGTCCTGCATGCTGTGGCCGTGAATCAGCTGGGTTTCGGAGGAAACGGAGCAGGAAGCATCCAGAAAAATACTGCCGTATTTTGTCTCCTCTCCCTTGTAATTGTGGTAGAGGTAATACTCCGGATCCGTCTCGGCGGACTGAAGCACGGGCTGATTGATATTTGTATTTTCAATGCGCAGCCAGCCGCAGATATCGGGATTGATATCCTGCAGCTTCTGCACGGCTTCCACGCGCCGGGCACTGCTCTCTCCGTCCGGCGTTCCGTCCCCGGCCGTACCCTCCGCCGGATTGCCCGCCAAGCCGCCGGCCTCCATAAAGATGGTCCGGATTTCCTCGGCGCTCTGATCCGCAAACATCGGATTGATGACAAGCTCCCAGACCAGGACGCCCGCGGATACCAGAAACACGGCGGCAAACACAATAATCAGGATGGTGATGACGGTATTGCTGCGCTTTTTGACCGCTCCGGAGGAAATATTCTCAAAGACGGGCACACGCTCCGGCTCTTTGCCGGGTATATTCTGCTGTTTCATACGGATCTTCCTTTCTTCCGCGGCAGGCACGCTCAGGCTTCGTCAACCGGCAGGCCGGCGAGATACCGGCGCACCATGTCGAGCGCCTTGGAGGCTGCGCAGTGGCGGTGCCACTCACGGGATTTCATGCGGCCCGCAGGCTGGCGCTTTGCGACCCATGTGTTTCTGCCGTCGCTCAGTGCGATATAGACAAGTCCGACCGGCTTTTCCTCCGTACCGCCGCCCGGGCCCGCGATTCCGGTGATGCCGACGCCGATATCCGCGCCGCTGCGACGCACAATGCCCTCGGCCATCGCGCGCGCCGTCTGTTCGCTGACCGCACCGTATGTCTCCAGCATTTCATGCGGCACGCCGAGCAGCGCCTCCTTGACGCGGTTGGCATAGGTGACGCAGCCCATTTCAAACACATCGGATGAACCGGGCACATCGGTAATGCGCTTTGAGAGCAGGCCGCCGGTGCAGGACTCCGCCGTGGCCAGCGTCTTGCCCGCCCGGCGCAGCGCGTCAACAACCAGCTCCTCGAGCGTATCAACGTCGACGCCGTAGACAAAGCTGCCTACGCGGCGCTTGATTTCCTCGACGACGGGCGCGCACATTGCGTCCGCTTCCGCTTCGGTCGCAGCCTTTGCCGTAACGCGGACGAACATCTCGCCCTCCTTGGCATACGGCGCGGCCGTGGGATTGCTGTTCTGCGTGAGATCGTCGATCATCTGTGCAACCGCCGCTTCGCCGCGCCCGTAAACATGGACGCTGTGCGATGCAATCACCGCGTTCTGGAACTTTGCAAGATACGGGACGGCATAGTTTCTGAGCATCGGCTCAAGCTCCGAAGGCGGGCCGGGCAGCATGATGACGATTTTGCCCTGCGCCGTCTGAAAGGCGCAGCCCGGCGCGGTGCCGTTATCATTCTGCAGCACGGTACAGCCCTCGGGCAGCATGGCCTGCTTGATCTGATTCTCGGAAAGGCCGCCGCGCGCGAAATATTCCAGCAGGCGGTCATAGCTCGGCCGGTGCAGCACGAGCTTTTTTCCTGCCGCCGCCGCGACCGTCTCTTTGGTCAGGTCGTCGCCGGTCGGCCCCAAACCGCCGGTCGTAATCAGGATGTCGCTGCGGTCAAGCGCATCCCAAACCGCCTGCTCAAGCCGCTTCACATTGTCGCCGACAACGGCGGCGTACAGCAGATCGATTCCGAGCGCAGAAAGCGCCTTCGCCACAATGGTTGTATCCGTATTGACGGTCTGGCCGAGCAAAAGCTCTGTACCGACCGATAAGACTTCCGCCTGCATATTCAAAACTTCCTTTCTTACAGATGGCGAACCTCAACCTGCGCGAGGCAGTCCTCAAGGAGTGCTTCCACATCCAGATTTCTTTCCGCCGCTTCGACCAGCTGAATTGTCGGGCGCGTGCGCGGGTGCTTCGGCGTAAAGACCGTGCAGCAGTCCTCATACGGCTCAATCGAGATATCATAGGTGTCAATGCGGTGCGCAAGCGCCACAATCTCGGCTTTATCGCTGCCGATCAGCGGACGGAATACCGGCATATTTGCTGCGGCGTCCGTGCAGGCAATCGCCTGTATGGTCTGGCTCGCCACCTGACCGAGGCTTTCGCCGGTGATCAGCGCGCCGCATTCCTTTTCGCGGGCAATGCGCTCCGCAGCGCGCATCATAAAGCGCCGCATGATGACGGTCGCAAGCTCCTCGGGGCAGTTATCGCGGATCTGCTCCTGAATTCTCGTGAACGGGACGGTCACCATTTCGATGCGTCCCGCATATTCGCCGACCTTCTTAAGCAGCGTGACAACCTTTTCATGTGCGCGCTCACTCGTGTACGGCGGGCTTGCGAAATGAATGGCGGTCAGCTCCACGCCGCGCTTTGCCATCATCCACGCCGCAACCGGGCTGTCCAGGCCGCCGCTGATCAGAATGGCCGCCTTGCCGCCGGTGCCCACGGGAATGCCGCCGGCGCCGGGCTTCGTCTCGCCGTGAATATACGCGCCCTTCTCGCGGATTTCCACACGCACCGTGATGCCGGGGTTGTGCACATCCACCGAAAGATGCGGGTTTGCGCGCAGCAGCGCCCCGCCCACCTCGCGCGAGATCTGCATGGAATCGAGCGGGAATTTCTTATCCGCGCGCTTGGATTCCACCTTGAACGTGGAAAACTCGGCAAGCGTATCGCGGAGATACGCCGGCGCCGTCTCCAGAATAGCCGCCATGCTCTTTTCACAGACGCATGCGCGCGTATAGCCGATGACGCCGAACACCTTGGCGATGCGCGCCTCGGCTTCATCGATATCCGCGTCCTCATCCTTCGGGACAACATAGATCGTCGACTGCATCGAGTACACGTCGAAATTGCCCGCGCGCTGGATGCGGCGGCGGATATTTTTCAAAAGCCGGTCCTCAAACACGCGGCGGTTCAGGCCCTTGAGCACAATCTCGCCGAGCTTGACTAAAATCACTTCCTGCATATTTCTGTTTCCTTTTCTGTCTGTTTATGTGTGCGACAGCGTCTGAAGGCCGAGCGCGAGGGCATCGGCAAACGCGTCAATTTCTTCCGTCGTATTTTCCGCCGAAAGGCTGACACGCAGCGAGGATTCAATCCGCTCACGGGGCAGACCCATCGCGGTCAGCACATGGCTGGGCTTTGCCTTACCGCATGCCGAGCCGCTCGAGACGTAAATGCCGCGCTCCGCGAGGAAATGCAGCATCGTCTCCGCGCGCACACGCCCGGCCGAAAGATTGACAATATACGGCGAGGCGTTTTCCGGCGAATTCACGGCAACCGCGGACATCGCCCGCAGGCGTTCGATGAGATGCGCCTGCACCGCGCGCACCGTGCGCTCCGCTTCGCTTTCGGCGGGCATCTCCCGTACCGCAGCGCCGAACGCGCAGATCTGCGGCACGCCCTCCGTGCCCGGACGCAGGTTCTTTTCCTGCCCGCCGCCAAAGGAATGCGGCAGAATGCGCACGCCGCTTCGGACAGCCAGCGCGCCCACGCCCTTCGGCGCATGCACCTTGTGGCCCGAGACGCTGATGAGGTCGACGCCGAGCCGCTTCATGGAAAGCGGCAGCTTGCAGAACGCCTGCACCGCGTCCGTGTGAAACAGCGCGGGCGCTTTTTTTCGTTTGATGATCCCGGCGATCTCTTTGAGCGGCAGCACCGCGCCGGTCTCGTTGTTGACCGTCATGACGCTGACCAGAATCGTCTTTGCGTCGATGACCGGTTCAAACTTTGCGGCGGGAATATTGCCGTCCGCGTCCGGCTGAACATACACGACCTCAAAGCCTTCCTTTTCGAGCGCAGCCATCGCGCTGAGCACGGCGGGATGCTCAATGGCGGTCGTTACGATGCGGTTTCCCGCCCGCTTCTTCGCGTGGGCCGCGCCGAGGATGGCGATGTTGTCGCTCTCCGTGCCGCCCGAGGTAAAGTACACCTCATTGGGCTGCGCCGAAAGACGCTGCGCGAGTATTTCACGCGCCGCCGTCATTTCACGCTCCGCCGCAAAGCCCTTGCTGTGCAGCGAGGACGGGTTGCCGTAGCATTCGGTCATCATATAGAGCGCCTTTTCCGCGGCCGCCTTGGAGACACGCGTTGTGGCGCTGTTGTCGAGATAAATTTCCTGTGGCATAAAATAAACTGCTTTCTTTAAAGTCTGCGGTATCCCGTTTCAAAATCGACGACATTCTTCAGCGGTTTGCCCGCGAGAAACGCCGTCAGATTCTCCGCCATAATCCGGATAATGCGGTCATGCGTCTCCGAAAGATGGAAGCCGCCGGAAATATGCGGCGTGATAACCGCGTTCTCCTGCTTCCAGAGCGGATGCTCCGCAGGCAGCGGCTCGGGATCGGTGACGTCCAGCGCTGCGCCGGAAAGCTTGCCGCTCTGAAGCGCCGCACAGAGCGCGTCGGTATCGACAATCGTGCCGCGCCCGACATTCAAAAGCACCGCACCGTCCTTCATCTTCGCGATACGCGCCGCGCCGAACATGCCCTTTGTCTGCTTCGTCCCGGGCAGCGTGATCGCCACGCAGTCCGCCTGCGGCAGGTACGCGTCGAGCTTATCGGTGTGAATCAGCTCGTCGACGTAATCGGGCTTCTCCGTGCCCGCGCGCCGCACGCCGATAACCCTTGCGCCGAGCGCCTTGGCGCGTTTCGCAAATTCGCCGCCGATGTCGCCCAGGCCGAGCACCAGCACCGTGGCGTTCCAGATCGATGTAACCGGCCCGAGATCGTGCCAGTCATTTGCCATCTGCACATCGCGGTAACGGTGCAGCTTCTTGATCAGCTCCAGCCAGACGGCAAGCATGTACTCCGAGATGGCAAGGCCGTACGCGCCGGTGGCGTTTGTCAGCACGGCGTCCTTCGGCAGGCAGCCGTTCAGATAACCGTCCACACCGGCGCTCGCGGTCTGCATCCAGCGCAGCTTGTCTGCGGGGCTCAGAAGCGCGGGACTGACGTTGCCGAGCAGAATGTCGGCGTTTTCGATATCCGCGCGCGTCACACCGTTTTCGCTGTCGGCAAACTGCGCACCCGGCGCAGCGCCTTCTCTATAGGTAAACTGCGCACCCGGCGCGGCATTTTCAAGCCATGCGCGGTGGTACGGCTTGGTCTCTACTGTAACCAAAATATTCATAGCTTTTCAATTTCCTCCAACCAGATTCTGCTGCATGCGTCACTCGGCATGCGGAAATCGCCGCGCGGCGAAAGGGTGACCGAACCGACCTTCGGGCCGTCCGGCAGACAGGAGCGCTTGAACTGCTGCTGGAAGAACCGGCGGTAAAAGGTTCTGAGCCATTTTTTGATTGTGCCGGCGTCGTACTGCCCCTCAAATGAAGCGAGCGCCATGCCATAGATTTTACGCGGCGTAAACCCAAAACGCAGCATATAATACAAAAAGTAATCATGCAGCTCATAAGGCCCGACAAGGTCCTCGGTTTTCTGCGAGATCTCGCCGTCCTTCGGCGGCAGAAGCTCCGGGCTGACCGGCGTGTCGAGAATATCGAGCAGCACGCGGCGCAGCGATTCTCCGCCGTGCATCGCCTCATACCGGACGAGATGGCGCACCAGCGTTTTCGGGATCGACGCGTTGACCGCGTACATCGACATGTGGTCGCCGTTGTATGTGGCCCAGCCGAGTGCCAGCTCTGAAAGGTCGCCCGTGCCGATGACAATGCCGCCGTACTGGTTTGCAATATCCATCAGAAGCTGCGTGCGTTCGCGCGCCTGCGAATTCTCATATGTCACGTCGAGCTTTTCGGGATCATGACCGATATCCCTAAAGTGCTGCTCCACGGCCTTTGCGATCGGAATCTCGTCGAAATGCACCTGAAGCTCCTCGGCCAGACACTGCGCATTGCTCTTCGTCCGCGCGGTCGTGCCGAAGCACGGCATCGACACCGTGCGGATGCCCGCGCGCGGCAGGCCGAGCAGGTCAAACGCATTGGCCGTCACAAGCAGGGCAAGCGTGGAATCCAGACCGCCGGAAAGGCCGATGACCGCCGTTTTACAGCCGATATGGCTGAGACGCGTCGCAAGGCCGGTCGCCTGCATGCGCAGAATCGTCTCACAGCGTGCGGAAAGATCGGCGTCGCTCTTCGGAACAAACGGATACGGATAGGCAACGCGCGTCGTCTCGATTTCGGGCATCCGCAGCCCGGCCTCAAGCACCGTGCAGTCCGGAAGATCATGCCAGGTATTCATGCGCCGGCGCTCCTGCACAAGGCGCTCCACATCGACGTCTCCGTATGTGATGCCGCCCGAGAAAAGGCCGCTTTCGGCAACCAGCGTGCCGTTTTCACAGATGAGATTATGCCCCGCGAAAATCATATCGGTCGTGCTCTCTCCGAAGCCGCTGTCCGCATAGGCATAGGCCGCAAGCAGACGGCCCGAATGCATGCGCAGCATGTCGCGGCGGTACTGCGCCTTGCCGATGATCTCATCACTGCACGAAAGATTCAGAAGAATTGTTGCGCCGCCCTGCGCAAGGCGTACGCTCGGCGGATCCGCCACCCAGACATCCTCGCAGATCTCTGCGCCCACCGTAACATCCGGCGCAATCTCAATCAAAACATTGCGGCAGTCGTACCATTCGCCGTCAAAACGGAGCATCCCGTTTTCCGGTGCGGGCGAGAAATGCCGCATCTCGTAAAATTCGGAATAATTGGGGATATTCTGCTTGGCGGGCAGCGCGAGCAGCTCGCCGCGGCTGAACAGGGCCGCGCAGTTGTACAGCGCGCCGCCGGAACGCACCGGCATACCGACCGCACAAAGAATTTCCAGATCCTTCGTCTCCTCGATCAGCTCACGCAGACACTGCTCCGCGCTTTCCATCAGCCGTCTGTCCTTAAACAGATCCCCGCAGGTATATCCGGTCATGGAAAGCTCCGGAAACACGATAACGCAGGCGCCGTGCCCGGCGGCTTCCCGGATCATTCCGCTGATTTCTGTCTTATTATACGGACAGTCCGCTACCCTGACGCACGGTGTGGCCGCAGCAATGCGGACAATGCCGTCGATTTGCATACCCATTTTGCATATCCTTCCTTTACTTGGTTGTATCGCCCGTTTGCACAAATTCCCCCTGCTGAAAAAGCAGGGGGAAACAGGCCGTATTTTCTGAAAGCGGCGTTATGCCCCGCCTTCCGTCTCCGGTACCGGCTCAGGCGTAGGCGTTGCCGGAACGGGCGTCGGCTCGGGCGTAGGCGCCGGTGTCGGTGCAGAAGTCGGCGCAGCGGTCGGCTCTGCCGTGGGCGCAGCGGTCGGCTCAGGCGTAGGCGTTGCATCCACGTCCGTACCCGGACCGATGCGGTAAATCGTGCCGGTCGCGCCGTAATTCGAGGAGGGCAGCGACTCCGTTTTGATCACCTTGCCGTCCTTGACATATTCGCGCCACGCTCTGGCCGTATAGCCCCAGTTGCCGCTTGTGGAAAGCACCTTCTCACCTTTTTTGAGATTGCTGTCCGTGACATATTTGACCGTATCGAGCGGCGGGGTCGAACCGGTTGTTTCCGAATACACATTGATGCTGTCCCATTTTTCCGGCTGTCTGCCGTAGAACTGCACATGCAGCGTCACACCGTCCATCCAGCACATGATATAAATCGGCGTATCCAGATCATTGCGGAACCGGAAATCGAGATCACCGTAGCTGACCGTGGCATCCAGACCGATCGGCACATATGTAGAGGGCGAGGAATGGCAGTAGCGCTCGGTGATCGTCATGCCGGCACGCAGCGCCGCGCCGTAGATCGTCGTGGAGGCCTGACAGATACCGCCGCCGTACATCTGGACCAGTGCGCCGCCGGAAAGGCCGCCTGCGGGCAGGAAGCCCGTTGCGGCGCTGGTGGAATCGCCGACCGTCTTTTCATAGGAGAAGGTTTCACCCGGCTGCACAACCGTGCCGTCCACGCGCGACAGCGCAAGCGCCATATTGTGGTTGCCGTTCGCCGTGTTGGTGGAAACCGTCGTAAACTCGGAAATCTTTACAAAGTCCTTCTTGAGCTCTTCGGTTGTAATCTTGGCGGGCGTCTTTTCCATGACGGCCTCAACGACGCCGCCCATGCCCTGCTTGAACTGCTCCCGGACAGCTTCAACCGTCTTTTTCACATCGAGCTTCTGTCCGTCCACACTCTCCTTGAACACAAACTCGCCCTTGTCGTAATCGTAAGACTCAACGCTGGCATCCTGCCCCTCAATATTGAACTCATCGAGACGCGCGTTCAGCTCTTCCTCCAGCTTCGTCAGCTTGATGGAGTACGCCATTTTGTAGCTGCCCGCCTTGCGGTCGCGCAGGATCCGGGTCAGCTTGATATCCAGCGTATCGACCAGACTGATATCCTTTCCGCTGACCTCAATCTTTGTCTCGCCCAGCGTCAGCGTAACTTTCAGATTTTCATACTGCTTCATGATCGCGGCACGGCATGCCTCGCGTGCCTCATCCAGCTTCATCCCGGAAATATCCACCTCATCCATCATCGTGCCTTCCGGAAATACGGTCAGGTCCTCTTCCACGGCGGAAACCGTACTGCTTTCCTCCTCCGGCTCAGTTACCTTCTGGCAGGCTGAAAAACCGGCCGCGAGCAGCATAGCTGCAAGCAAAACCGCCGCAAAGCGCATATTCTTCCGTTTCATTTCTCCCATTCTCACGATCTTTCCTTTCTCCCTGATACCGGCGGGCATTCCGCCGTTCCCTTGTCGTATTGCTTCGGTGCGCGCTGCCTTTCGGCAGCGTACCGGGTAATTTTTCTTATACAGATTTATTATACCCGCCCGCCGCCGGGTTGTAAAGATGAACTTCTGAAAAGTATTCAAAAACTTCATCGCCGCAAGCTGCCTCTATTATACCGTAAATCCAGGGAAAAATCTCGTAAAAACTGCAAAGAATTTGCAAAAAAAGCGTGACTTTTCGTTTGAACCGCCGCATTTTTTATCCGGAACATATGGAAATTCGGCTGAAAGTATGGTAAACTGAACCAAGAAGATTTGAAAAGGAGCGTTTCGTTATGAGAATCGTGATTCTCACCTGTGCGACCGGCGGCGGCCATCTGCGCGCTGCGGCAGCCCTCGAAAAGTACATAAAGGAGACAACCGATCACGAGGTTATCCAGATGGACTTCCTCAAGAGTATCGGCAAACTGCTGGACAAAACCATCTGCGACAGCTACCTGTTCATGGCCAAAAAGACGCCTGCCCTGTTCGGCCGGCTGTATAAAACGACAAACCGCGACAATCCGCTGGCCGATTTTGTGCCGCGCACGACGGAGCTGCTCGCGCTGCAGCTTTATCCGCATCTGGAAGCGCTTGCGCCGGACGTCATCATCAGCGTTCATCCGTTTGCAACCGAGATGATCTCCAGCCTCAAGGAGGACAAGAAGATCACCTGCCCGCTCATCTGCATCATGACGGACTACGGCGTGCACAAGGCGTGGATCGCGCCGTGTGTCGACGCATACGTTGTGGCCTGCGACGATATGGTGGACGAGCTGCGCCGCTGCGGCATTCCGAAGGAGCACGTCTATCCGTACGGCATTCCGGTGCACGACGTTTTCTTCGACAAGGAGGATCAGGCCAAGCTCCTGCAGGAAATGGAGCTGGATACCGACGTGCCGACCGTGCTGTTCATGGCGGGCAGCATGGGCGTCTCCAATATTGTCGATCTTTACCGCGACCTCTGCGCGCTTCCGCTGGATCTGCAGATGATCATCATCACCGGCAACAACAAAAAGCTTTATGAGCTGTTCTCGAAGGAAATCAAGAACTCCCCGAAAAAGACCAAGCTGCTTCAGTTCACGAAAGAGGTGGAGCGCTATATGCACGCCTCCGACCTGATCGTCACAAAGCCGGGCGGCCTGACGGTTTCCGAGGCGCTGGCCTGCAACCTGCCGCTCGCCGTTTTCGACGCGATTCCCGGGCAGGAGGAGGACAACGCGAACTTCCTTCAGACGCACGACATGGGCGTGCGCATCACGACCGAGAATTTCTCCGCCGTGATTTCCTCGCTGATCGAGCACAAGGAACGGCTGCGCCGCATGCGCGAAAGCTGCCGCAGCTTTGATAAATCGCAGGCCAATGAGCACATCGTCGCGCTTGCCGAGCGGCTCGCCAAAGCGTTTGCCGCCTTCAATCCGGATGTGAGCTTCACAACGCGCAAAGGGCGCTTCAATTACCGCACGGCGGCAGTCATCGTGCAGGACGGCCGTCTGCTGGTGACGACGGACAGCAGCTCGGCGTACCATTATCTGCCGGGCGGCCGTGTCACGGTCAACGAGACGGCGCAGGACGCACTCACCCGTGAGCTGCACGAGGAACTGAACATCGAGGTCACGCCCGGGCGCGCGCTGTGGATCTGCCAGAGCTTTTTCACGCACGAGCCAACGGGTGAACGCATTCATGAGCTTTGCACATACTTTGCCGTGGATGTCTCTGGCACGGATCTCCTGAAGCGCGGCGTCCGCTTCCCCGGCGAGGAACCCGGCGTCCATTTTGAATGGATTCCGCTCGATCGCCTGCCGGAAATCGATCTCGAACCGAAATTCCTGAAAACGCAGGTCAAGAATCTGCCCGAGCACACCGAATTCATCACCGTGCAGGGATGAACGGCATGACACAAAAATCGGCGGCTGATCCGAATGCCCGGATCAGCCGCCGTATTGTTTTGTTTACAACCGTTCAATCGGAAAGTACATGTAGCCCTGCCCGTTTTCCGCGGGGTCGTTGAAATCGTGCACCGCGCCTGCGAGCTTCAGGTTATGTTCCTCCATATAACGGAGCATTTTCGGGAAAATATCCGGCTCATCGCACCGCACGCGCAGAAACACAAAGCCCGGCACCGTCCATTTTGTCCAGCCCTCGGGCGGCTCCGCATCGCCGCGCACCTCTGCGCCCGCGAGATACAGCCCCTCGGTAAAGTTGTTTTTCCACGGCTCAAAGTGCAGTCCGCAGTCCGACATGGCGCCCCAGAAGCCGACTGGAACACCGTTCTCATCGCGCTTCACGAGCGGCTCAATCTCGCCGAAATATTCATTCGCCTCCTGCCAGAGACGTGCGATAAAACCCTCGCCGTCCTTCGTCGAGCCCTGCTTTCCGATGACCGAAAAGCTCTCCTTGATAATTTTTTCCGGCTTCATGCTATCCTCCCCTTTTCTATCCGATCACGCGGTAACGCAGACGAAGATAGGAATCCTCGAGCTGCTCCGCGCGTTCCAGCCGCAGCACACCGAGTTTTCCAAGCTCGTCCGCCGTGCGCAGCGATTCTCCGTCCACTGCCGACGCCGTATCCCGCCCGCCGACAAGCACCGGCGCCACAACGAAATCGACATAATCCAGAACCTTTTCCCGCAGGAACACGGCGTTCAGCGTGCCGCCGGTCTGTACGGTCAGCCGCTCACAGCCGAAACGCGCATACAGATCCTCGAGCATCCGCGCCGCGCAGAATTGGTCGTAGTACAGGATGTGCAGATTCTCCGCCTGCACGCCATACGCCGGGTGTTCCGGATTCGTCGTGACGAGCACGAACGTCCTGGACATCGCGGCGAAATATTCCACTCCATGCGCCGTCAGGTGATGGTTGTCGATGACCACAAACGAGACGGGGCCGTGCGTCTCGGGCAGCGGGTTTGTATTGGCGCCGACCTTCGCCTGCACCCGGCCGGAATTCAGCGACCACAGGTCGGTCGTCCGCTCGATCTCATAATACTGGTGCAGCCCCTCCCGCACGCCGGGCAACTTCGGGAAGTCGCGGTCGACATCCAGCTCGTCCGAGGCGCCGGTGCTGATTTTGCCGTCTGCCGAAACCAGCAGAAACAGCGTCGTAACCGGGCGCTTTTTCATCTGTTCCATTATAACACGCCTTCCTTTCACCATTCAACTTCCAACGCGCAGCGATCTGCGCCGGTTTTTATGCTTTCGCGCAGCGTGACGCGCACGCCGTCATGAAAAACCGCACGGAAGGTTTCCTCCGCGTTTCCCACGGTGCAGGCACACCATATTTCGGAAAGCGTCTGCGGCACTCTCTTCACGCACGAGCAGTAGCATTCCGGATAGCAGAACAGGATTTTGTGATCGGAGATGTATTCGAGGGACGCAAAGGTTTCGTTTCGGTTGAAAGCCTTTACGAAGTCCTCAATGGTATCCGTCTGCTCGAGATATTTCCGCAGCTTTGCCGCGTTGGATTTT
>JBJEOO010000120.1:0-2836 GCA_051880755.1 Hominenteromicrobium sp. | reverse complement strand
CGGGTGCTTATAGAAATAATCGAGATGTCCGAAGGAAATCAGCTTGTAAAGATTCTTCAATCCCACAAGGTTCCGGACCAGAATGATCTGGTGATAGGTCGGCAGCTTTTTGGGATCGCCGCCTGCCAGCGCCGTGTTGATGTCCCGCACTGCGCCGGCGCCGAAATCGTCCTTCAGGCGCTGCACGAGATTGAGAAAAATCTCGCCGAGCACCGCAGCGTCATCGCACGCGCGGTGGTGGTTGAACGGCTTCAATTTGAGATATTTGGCCACGGTATCCAGCTTGCAGTTCTTGATATCCTTCAGCATCGCGCGGCACATGGCAACCGTATCGATATACGCATACGGGAATTCCAGATTCAGCCGTGCGCAGGCAGCGCGCAGGAAGGAGGTATCAAAGTCCGCATTGTGCGCGACGAGAACCGCATCCCGGCCGCCGCAGAAGTCAAAGAACGCCTGCACCGCCTCGGCCTCCTTCGGCGCGCCCTGCACCATTTCATCCGTGATGCCGGTCAGCTCCGTGATTCTGGCCGGGATGGGCTTTTCGGGATCGACAAAGGTGTTGAACTGCTCCGTGATTTCTCCGTTGTGGATGCGCACGGCGCCGATTTCGGTGATGCGCTCGGATTTCGGGGAAAGCCCGGTGGTTTCCAGATCGAAGCAGATAAAATCCGCATCGAGCGAAGCGTCCGTCTCCCCGGTAACGGCGGGCACAAGATCGTTGACAAAATAGCTTTCGACGCCGTAGATGACCTTGAAATCGCCGCCGCTCTTTTTGATTTTGCTCCAGGCATTCATGGCATCCGGAAACGCCTGTGCCACACCGTGATCCGTGATGGCAATCGCCTTCTGGCCCCATTTATACGCCTGATTGATGAGGTCGCCTGCGGGAGACATGCCGTCCATGGCGGACATATTGGTATGCAGATGCAGCTCCACGCGCTTCTCCTTCGCGCTGTCCACAACCTCCACCATCTCCGCGCGCGCAATGGCATTCGGGCGCATAACGTTCTCGCGGTCGTATTTGTCGTATTCGACGGAACCGGTGACAAGCAGCGCCGTTCCCTTTTTGATCGCGTCGATTTTCGCGCAGTCGTTCGCCTGCTGAATCAGCTTGAGCGTAATGGAATTTGTATAGTCCGTAATATCGATGGAGTAGATTTTGCGGGTCTGGTCGCGCGTCTCCCGCACTTCCATGTCGAAAACCTCGCCCCATATCGTAACGCGGCCGGCTTCAACGGTGGCCTCGCTGATCGGAATCGGCTCCTTTTTCGGAAGATTGCCGATGATCGGACGCGCCGTTTCGAGAATAATCTGCGGCATCAGGAACTTGCCCTCGCGCACACTGATACGGCGCTTTGCGGCTTTTTCCTTCATCGCGGCTTCGTAGCGCTCAACCTCCTCCACAACGGCGGCGCGCACGCGCTTTTCTTCCTCAATGTGCAGCCGCTCGATGGCGGATTCATCGCCGCTCTCAAGCTTCATTTTGCCGGTAAACCCGACCGTGACGGACACGCCGAACCACGCCTGCACCGTTTCGCTGATTTTCAGATCGGTGCGGCGCTTTTCCAGCAGCTCCGCACCGCCGTGAAACAGCGTGATGATAAGCTTGCCGTCCCGAAGCTCGGCGGTTGAATCCCGGAACGTTCCGTTCAGGCTGGCGTCCAGCTCCCGGACACGTTCGATGACAGACGGCAGGCAGTCCGTCGTCCACAGCTCCGCCGGAAAACGCGGCGCGATTTCCACCCGCATATCCGGCAGCAGCTTTTCATGCAGGCGGCCGTTTGCCTCGCGAATGGCAGTATACGGGACAAAACGCGGAAAGACTGTGCGAATCCGCACAGTCTGCTTTTCGCGGTGTATTTCGATTTTTTCGATCCGGCCTGCGGCCAGATCCTCATTTGCCGGGAATCCGGCGCTTTTGAACAGGTCCCCCAGTGTTTTCAAATGCACTTCTCCTATGTAAAGGTAAGCTGCCTTACAGCTTTTCGACTTCTTCCAGCAGCGCTTCGAGCAGCTCGCTCTCCGGCACCTTGCGGACAATCCGGCCTTTCTTGAAAATCAGGCCCTCGCCCTTGCCGCCGGTCACGCCGATATCCGCCTCGCGCGCTTCGCCCGGGCCGTTGACAACGCAGCCCATCACGGCAACCGTAATGTCCTTATCCACATGCTCCAGCGCCGCTTCCACACGGTTGGCAAGGCCGATCAGATCGATGCGCGTTCTGCCGCAGGTCGGGCAGGAAACGAACTGTACGCCGCCGAGCATGCCGAGCGCGCGCAGAATATCGCGGCCCGTACGGATTTCCTCAGCCGGATCCGCCGTCAGGGAGACACGGAGCGTATCGCCGATGCCCCGCTGCAGAAGGCTGCCGATGCCGATTGCGGATTTCACGACACCCATGCGCATGGTGCCCGTCTCCGTAACACCGAGGTGCAGCGGATAATCGCAGCGCTCGGCAATGCGCTCATACGCCTTGATATTGGTATCGACCGACGAGGATTTGAGCGAAATCACAATATCCGTAAAGTCATACTTTTCAAGCAGAGACGCATGATAGAGCGCACTTTCGCAAAGCGCCTCCGCCGTGGGCGCGCCGTACTTGGCAAGAATCGATTTCTCCACCGAGCCGGAATTGACGCCGATGCGGATCGGAATCTTTTTCTCCCGGCAGATATCCGCAACCGCCTTGACATGCTCATCGCTGCCGATGTTGCCGGGGTTGATGCGGATCTTGTCGATGCCCGCGTGCGCCGCTTCGAGCGCAAGCTTATAGTCAAAATGAATGTCCGCGACGAGCGGAATCGAAATCTTTTCCTTGATGGCCGGAATCAGGCG
>JBJEOO010000119.1:0-12507 GCA_051880755.1 Hominenteromicrobium sp. | reverse complement strand
GAACACGATGGTCTTGAGGTCATTGCCGGCAGGAGCCGAGATCACGACCTTCTTCGCGCCGGCGTTGATGTGCGCCATCGACTTTTCCTTGGAGCAGTAGAAGCCGGTGCACTCGAGCACGACGTCAACGTTCAGCTGACCCCACGGGCAGTTGGCGGCGTCCTTCTCGGCATAGATCTTCAGGACCTTTCCGTCCACGGTGATGGTGTTGGCTTCATCATCGGCGGAGACGGTATGGGCCGCCTCACCGATCTTGCCGCAGTAACCGCCCTGCGCGGTGTCGTACTTCAGAAGATGAGCGAGCATGGAAGGCTTTGTAAGGTCGTTGATCGCGACAACCTCATAACCCTCAGCGCCGAACATCTGTCTGAATGCCAGACGGCCGATGCGGCCAAAACCATTGATTGCAACTTTAACTGCCATGATTGTTATACCTCCTGATAATAGTAGATGCATGATCTGCTTACTTTATTTTATAGCATTTCGCGGAATATTACAAGGGTTTGTTGCCAAAATCAAAAACTTTTTCCTGAAAATTCACAGTTTGGCCGTATTTCAGGACGCATGTGCGCCGTTTTTCCGCTCCGATGCGCTCTGTTCGGCCGGCAGCGGCTCAAAATTCGTTCCGCGCAGGGAAAACAGAAGCGCAAGAATATGCACGCTCTGGAAAAGCATCACAAGCTGGAGCACATACGGCATCTCCGTCGCATAGCCGCGCCCGGCAATAATCAGCACCGTATTGGAGAACACATAGGTCAGCCAAAGCACGGCCGCCGGCAGACCGAATACATATATATCCCGTGAAGCGCCCGTGCCGATCCCGGCAAAAAGCTTTCCTTCAGCCAGAAGGAAAAAGACAAGCGCCGCGCCCCCGCCGACCGTGAAAAAGTTCTCCACCGTCGTGGCGGACGCCGAATATGTCATAAAGGTGAGCACCATATAGCACAGCCCCCAGAGAATCCCCAGCGCCCACAGAACGCCAAGGCCCCGGAATCCCTTTCCGCACATCCAGACCACCGCGGAAATGAGCATGGCAATGCCGAAAAGCGCGGAAAGCACCGCAAACGGCAGATGCGCCTCCACATGCGCCGAGGGTACGAAATACACAACGCCATAATACCGGTATGTGTAAAAATCCCGGAACAGAACAATCGAGCAAAGCCCCAGAAACAGCGCCGAAAACAGCGCCGTCACGCCCACTGCTCCGTTTGCGCCCGGCCGCAGCCGGCCGCATAGGCTCCGGTCCGTCCGGCAGAGAATACCGCTTATCAGTACCGCAAGCAGCATAATTCCGCTGGATATCCAGGAAAAAATGCCGCTGTCCGTTACAAAGCCTGTTTCATCGTCAAAAAAATAGAGCATCTGAATGCAGCGAAGCGCGGCCGCCAGCAGAATGCCAATCCCGGCAGCCCAGAACGCACACTTTGTTTTCATCGTAACAGAATCCCAGCCTTTCCGCGAGGCATGCATTGTCTCAAGAAATGTTCGGCTTATTGTACCACATTCCGCCGCATAAGAAAATATCAAATTTGAAATTCCCGCAAAGAAAAATTACGGAAGGCACCGAATATGTCTTGACAAGGCTGTTCGGCACGATTATAATATGTACCAGAGTCAACAATTAAGCGCATGATTGTTCGCTGTATGAGGATGTTTGCGGACAAAAGGCGTACGGAAGGGAAGGATCTTATGCAGAAAGAAGCTGTCGGCCACGCGCTGCACGCACTGGATTCCACCATGCGGCGTTTTGTCGACACCTATTCACACAAGCGCGAGAACGAACAGCTGACGGGCGCAAATGTCTGGGTCATTCAATTTATTGCGGACAACCGAGACGGGCCGGTATATATGCGCGATGTCGAGCGGCATTTCGGCATCACGCGCTCCACGGCTTCCAAGGTCGTGGATATGCTCGTCCGCAAAGGCTTTGTGGAGCGCCACACCGGCGAAACGGACGCCCGCCTGCGCCGCCTGACGCTGACGCCGCAGGCTGAGGCCATGCTGCAAACCATTCGGGAGGACCATGAAATGCTGGAAAGCGTGCTGCTGCGCGGCTTCACAGCCAATGAGCGGGAAACACTGCTGACCTATCTGCACCGGATGAAGGAGAATGTGGATTATTTCTCGATGCAGCGGCAAAACCATGACAAGCAAAAAAACGAGAGGAGCGGTGCAGTTGGTTAAGAAACTGATGCGGAGTATCCGCGAACAAAAAAAGAACTCGATCCTCGCTATGGTCACCATCAGCGGTGAGGTTGTCTTTGAAGTAATCATTCCGCTGCTGATGGCAAACCTGATCGATTTCGGCATTGACGCCGGAAGCATGGGTTATATTCTGAAAATGGGCGTCGTGCTGCTTTTGGCCGCGCTCGGCCAGCTTCTGTGCGGCGTTATTTCCGGCAAATTTGCGGCTGTGGCCTCCAGCGGCTTCGCGCGCAATCTGCGGCACGACATGTTTTATAAGGTACAGACATTTTCCTTCTCGAACATCGATAAATTCTCGACTGCAAGCATTGTCACGCGTCTGACGACCGACGTCACAAACCTGCAGAACACCTATCAGATGATCATCCGCATGGCAGTGCGCAGCCCGCTGCTGGCGCTCTTTTCTCTGATTGCCGCCATTTCCATTGACGCAAAGCTTTCGCTGATTTTCCTTGCGGTTATTCCGATTCTGGTCGGCGGTCTTTACCTCATCATGACCAAGACTCACCCGATCTTCGAGCGTGTTTTCCGCACCTACGACAAGCTGAACAACGTGGTGCAGGAAAACCTGCACGGCATCCGCGTGGTGAAATCGTTCGTGCGTGAGGATCATGAAGAAAAGAAATTCACCTCCATCTCCGAGCGCATTTACCGTGATTTCGTCAAGGCCGAGCAGCGCCTGGCCTGGAACGCACCGCTGATGCAGCTTTGCATGTATGCCTGTGTGCTGCTGCTCTCCTGGTTCGGCGCACGCGCAATCGTGGCCTGCGGCGGCGATGCCGCGACCGGCCTTTCCACCGGCGAGCTGCTGAGCCTGATTTCCTATGCCACCCAGATTCTGATGAGCCTGATGGGTCTTTCCATGATTTTCGTCATGCTCACCATGTCCCGCGCTTCCGGCGAGCGCGTCGTTGAAATTCTGGACGAAACGCCGGATATCACAACACCGGAAAACGCCGTGACCGAGGTTCCGGACGGCAGCATTGAATTTGACCATGTGCAGTTCAGCTACCGGAGCGGTACAGGCAAGCCCGTTCTCTCCGACATTGATCTCAAGATTCCCGCCGGCGCCACGGTCGGCATCATCGGCGGTACCGGCTCCTCCAAATCGAGCCTTGTGCAGCTCATTCCGCGCCTGTATGACGTGCAGCAGGGCGCGGTCCGCGTCGGCGGCGTCGATGTGCGGAAATACGATCTCGACACGCTGCGCGGCGCCGTCGCCATGGTTCTGCAGAAGAACGTTCTGTTCTCCGGCACCATCAAGGAAAATCTCCGCTGGGGCAACGAACACGCTCCCGATGAAGAGCTTGTCCGCGTATGTCGTCTGGCACAGGCCGATGATTTCATCCAGACCTTCCCGATGGGCTATGATACGCACATCGAGCAGGGCGGCACCAACGTCTCCGGCGGTCAGAAGCAGCGTCTCTGCATCGCACGCGCACTGCTGAAGAAACCGAAGATTCTGATTCTCGACGACTCGACCAGCGCGGTCGATACACGCACGGACGCGCTGATCCGCAGCGCGTTCCGCAAGGAGATTCCCGATACCACAAAGATCATCATCGCCCAGCGTATCGCTTCGGTACAGGATGCCGATATGATTCTTGTGCTGGATGACGGCAGAATTACCGCCTGCGGCAAGCACGAAGAGCTGATGGAAACCAGCTCGATTTACCGCGAGGTCTACGAATCCCAGACGAAAGGAGACGACGACAATGCCCCCACGTCCTAACGGCCCGCAGCTCTCGATGAAAGAGAGCATGAAGCGGCTTGACAAAAAGACGCTTCTGCGCCTGCTCACCTACATGAAGCCCTATCGCCTGCAGCTGATTTTTGTTTTCATCTGCATTGTGGTCAGCGCTTTCGCAAGCGTTATGTCCTCCCTGTTCCTCCAGACCCTGATTGACGATTATATCGCGCCGCTTCTGCTGGAGGCCACGCCCGATTTCAGCGGCCTGCTGATTGCGCTGTGCAAAATGGCCGTGATCTATCTGGTCGGTGCGTTTGCAACGCTTTTCTATAACCGTGTCATGGCGCTCGTCTCGCAGGGCACGCTGAAGAAAATCCGCGATCAGATGTTTGCGCACATGCAGACGCTTCCGATCAAGTATTTCGACACGCACACGCACGGCGACGTCATGAGCTACTACACAAACGACACGGATACGCTGCGCCAGATGATCTCCCAGAGCATCCCGCAGACGCTTTCCTCGATCGTCACCATCGTCTCCGTTTTCTTCTCCATGCTGTCGCTCAGCGTCTGGCTGACGCTCTTCCTGGTGGTCATGCTCTTCCTCATGCTTCAGATTGTGGGCAAGGTCACGGCCAAGAGCGGCAAGTTCTTCGTCCGCCAGCAGCAGTCGCTCGGCGCCGTCAACGGCTATATCGAAGAAATGATCAACGGCCAGAAGGTGGTCAAGGTTTTCTGCCATGAAGAAAAATCGAAGGAAGCGTTCGACCAGAAGAACGACGAGCTTTTCAGCAATTCCTCCGAAGCCAACAAGTTTGCAAATGTCCTCGGCCCGATCATGAACGCGCTCGGCTACTTCCTGTACGTCCTGATCGCCGTCCTCGGCGGCGCGCTCGCGCTGAACGGCACGCCGAACCTGAGCCTCACCGGCATGGGCACGCTGACGCTCGGCGCAATCGCTTCGTTCCTGCAGCTCTCCAGAAGCTTTGTCCAGCCGATCAATCAGGTTACCCAGCAGATTTCCTCCATCATCATGGCCATGGCCGGCGCTTCCCGTATCTTCTCGCTGCTCGATGAGGAAAGCGAGACGGACGAAGGCTATGTCACGCTGGTCAACGCCGAAAAGCACGGCGATACGCTTACGGAAAGTGATAAGCGCACCGGCCTTTGGGCGTGGAAGCACCCGCACGGCGACGGCACCGTAACCTACACGGAGCTGACCGGCCGCGTGGAGCTTAACGAGGTGGATTTCGGCTACGTTCCGGATAAGATTGTCCTGCACGATGTTTCGCTCTATGCGAAGCCGGGCCAGAAGATCGCCTTCGTCGGCGCGACCGGCGCGGGCAAAACGACCATCACGAACCTCATCAACCGTTTTTATGATATTGCGGACGGTAAAATCCGCTATGACGGCATCAACATCAACAAGATCAAAAAGCCCGACCTCCGCCGCTCGCTCGGCGTGGTTCTGCAGGACGTCAACCTGTTCACCGGCACCGTGATGGAAAACATCCGCTACGGCAAGCTGGACGCAACCGACGAAGAATGCATTGCGGCTGCCAAGCTTGCGAACGCAGACGGCTTTATCCGGATGCTGCCGGACGGCTACGACACCGTGCTTTCGGGCGACGGCAGCGGTCTCTCGCAGGGACAGCGCCAGCTCATCTCGATTGCGCGTGCCGCGGTTGCCGATCCGCCGGTCATGATTCTGGATGAAGCGACCTCCTCGATCGATACCCGTACCGAAGCGATTGTACAGGCCGGCATGGATGCCTTGATGAAGGGCCGTACCGTATTCGTTATTGCACACCGCCTGTCCACGGTCAAGAATTCCGATGTCATCATGGTGCTCGATCACGGCCATATCATTGAGCGCGGCAGCCACCGCGATCTGATCAGCCAGAAGGGCACATACTACCGCCTCTATACCGGTGCGTTTGAACTGGAATAATCCATCGGCACACAGATGCGGTTTGTTTTCAAAACAACACATATACCGCTGTTTTGCTTCCTTATTGGTCATATACGCAAGGACGCGGAGCCAGCCTGTAAAAGGGTTGGCTCCGCGTCTTTCTGTCCGCCGGATTTTATTCTGCTGCCTGCGCTAGGACCGCCTGCGCGTTCTGGTCGTGCTGCCGCCCGGCCAGAGCCTGTTGTGCACGGGTGTGCATGATGCTGAAATCGAGGATACCCTCATATTCATCCGAACCGTATACCGCATATGAATCCAGAAACTGTGCCGCGCCGGCTCTTGTCGCCGCATTCGCCGCCTCGGATTTTTCCAGCCGAACGGCGTCCGGAACCGCCGCTTCGCCCAGCTGCTCAAAATACATGCAGTCCAGTTCCCAAGCTTCCCCCGCAAGCACCTTCTCCGTATTGTAAGCGGATACGGCCGCAGGGACGTTTGAAAAAATCAGTCCGCCGAACAGGACAAGCAGAACGGAAAGCGCAATCGGAACAAAAGGCGTTTTGGGCACGGCGGTCTTGACCAGCAGAATCACAAAGACCAGTGCCATAGCCAGCATAAACCACAGCGTGTACACGCGGGAAACGGTCAGCCCGTACGCATCCACATAAAGGAGCATTTTGGAGAACGCCGTTGCCGCGAGAATCAGCGTCGCTGCGCCGATCAGCGCTGTATAGACACGGGCCGGGATATTTCTGCCGCTGCGCTTCACAAAGAGCTGAATGAGCAGCGCCATGCAGGCATTGACCGCCATCACTGCGCAAAGCTCAAAGAAACCGCTGCGCGCGTACTCGGCATAGCTGTATCCGGCCGGTAAAACCCCGGTAAAGGCGGCAGTATAGTACGCAAACTGGGAAGCAAAGAAGAGAATATACACGGCCAGCACCGGCGTTGCGGCCGCAAATATCAGCAGCTGCGGCAACACATGCGCACGCGTGCGGAACGCGGTGCAGCCCGCACGGTTCATTCCGCTGTTCGCGCCGAAGGAGCCGGAAGCCCACAGCCCGAAAATGTACATGGCAACGGGAATCCCGAGAATCAGCGCGGCAATATGAGACGCTGCTTCCCCTGCATCCAGATCCAGACGAAAAAAACGATCGAACAGCGCCGAAAAATTCCGGTCAAAGGAAAGCAGCGACACAACCACCGCGGTCGGAACAACGGAGACGAGCAGTCCAAGCAGAATCAGCCCGACAGTTTTCAGCACGCGTTTGTCCCCCGCTTTTCCACGCGCGAACATCGCCGGGAACAGCGCGCCGAAGGAGGAAAACGGCTGAACAAAAACGGCTTTGAGCAGATCAAACCCGAACAGCTCTCCCGGCCCGCGTTCGATGGACGTATCGAACGATTTGTAGACAAAATACGTGTAGCCGAGCTGACAGAACACGGTGTTCAGGAAGGCCGGCAGACCCGTAAGGCCAACCGTAAACATCAGGGAAAACGCGGCCGTCAGCGCACCGGCACTGACCGCAGCGGCGTTCGGGCGGATCTTCTCATGCGCCAGATACACCGCCGATACCGCGAGCAGAAGCCAGACGAACAGCGTGCGCCCGATATTGGCCCATGTAAAGAAAAACATCCGCATATAGAAGTAGCCGAAAAACAGAACGGCAATCGCAAGAAGCTTCTGCGCCACGGTATACTGCCGCTTTGGCTTTACGGCGTATGCGGGCGGCACACACACAGGCGCGGGCTGCTGCGGCAGCGTTTGATTCTGCTGAACCGCCGGCTGCACATTCTGAACATTCTTTTCCGGATTTGTCATTATGACCACGACCTTTCTGCTATGAGCATACCAGATCATTTCCCGTTTGTCAATATAAATTTATTGTTTTACGATAAATTATTTTTGCTTTTCAATTCATCTCATTGTTTTCGCCCGATAAACGGCAAAAAAAGAGGGCCCTTTCCGAAGAAAAGGCCCCAAGCGGGAAAGCTTTATTTGGTTCTGCCGATGTCACGGCGGTAGTGGGCATTCTCGAAATGGATGGTTTCGACCGCCTTGTACGCCTTGTCGAGCGCTTCACCGAGCGTCCCGGCCGTGGCCGTTACGCCGAGGACGCGGCCGCCGTTTGTGACGAGCTTTCCGTCCGCAAACTTCGTGCCCGCGTGGTAAACCGTGACGCCCGCCGTCTGACCGTTTTCGTCAAGGCCGATGATCTCAAGGCCCTTCGGATAAGACTGCGGATAGCCGCCGCTCGCCATAACGACGCAGGCGCAGGCATCCTTGCTCCACGCAATGTCGAGTGTATCGAGCTTTTCATCGATAACCGCATTGATAATATCGACAAAATCCGTCTTGAGACGCGGCAGGACAACCTGTGTCTCCGGATCGCCGAAGCGTGCATTGTATTCGATCACCTTCGGGCCGTCCGGCGTGATCATCAGGCCGAAGTACAGGCAGCCCTTGAACGGTCTGCCCTCCGCCTGCATCGCGCGGATGGTCGGCAGGAAAATCGTCACCATGCAGGTTTCGGCCACTTCGTCCGTGTAGTACGGGTTCGGGCTGATTGTGCCCATGCCGCCGGTGTTGAGACCCTTGTCGCCGTCGAGCGCGCGTTTGTGATCCTTTGAGGACACCATCGGGCAAAGCGTTTTGCCGTCCGTAAACGCCAGCACGGAAACCTCAGGCCCCGTCAGGAATTCCTCGACAACCACGCTGTTTCCGGAAGCGCCGAACACCTTGTCCTCCATGATTGTGTGCACGGCGTCCTTGGCGGCTTCCAGATCCTCCGCGATGATCACGCCCTTGCCGAGCGCAAGGCCGTCCGCCTTGACGACAACCGGGAACTTACCCTGTTCCTCAATGTACGCCGCTGCCGCCGCGGGATCGGAAAAGACCTCATAGCGCGCAGTCGGAATCCCGTATTTCTTCATCAGGTTCTTGGAGAACACCTTGCTGCTCTCAATCACCGCCGCGTTTGCGTGCGGGCCGAAGGCGCGGATACCCGCCGCCTCCAGCGCATCGACCATACCCGCCGCAAGCGGATCATCCGGCGCAACAAAGACAAGATCAACCGGATTCTCTTTCGCGAATTTCACGACGCCCTCAATGTCCATCGCGCCGATATTCACGCATTCCGCGTCCGCCGCAATGCCGCCGTTGCCCGGCGCACACCAGAGCTTGCCCGTTTTCGGGCTTTCCTTCAGCTTGCGGACAATCGCGTGCTCGCGCCCGCCGCTGCCGATTACCAAAATATTCATAAGTGCTTCTTCCTTTATTCTCTTATCATCTATTATCCATCATACACCATTCATCATAAGCCTCCCTCTCGGAGGGAGGGGGGGACCGTTGCAAGACGGTGGAAGGAGTGAAAATAGAAGCGCGCTAATCTTACTCCCCCTGTCTGCTCCGCAGACATCCCCCTCGGGGAGGGGGACATATAAGGATGTTTGATTACTCCCTCAGTCTCGCTGGCGCTCGACAGCTCCCTCAAAGAGGGAGCCCCATAAGGCATAAAACATTTTTCCTTGTAAGCCTTCCTCTCTGAGGAAGGTGGCACGCGAAGCGTGACGAAAGGAGTAAAAACAAATGCGCGCTAATCTTACTCCCCCTGTCTGCTCCGCAGACATCCCCCTCGGGGAGGGGGACATATAAGGATGTTTGATTACCCCTCAGTCTCGCTGGCGCTCGACAGCTCCCTCAAAAAGGGAGCCGCACTGAGATTGATTCGGCTTCGTCGAATCAATGGTGGAACAGACGGATGCCGGTGAAGGCCATCGCGATGTTGTACTTGTTGCAGGTGTCGATGACGTTATCGTCGCGGATGGAGCCGCCTGGCTGCGCGATGAACTCAACGCCGCTCTTGTGCGCGCGCTCGATGTTGTCGCCGAACGGGAAAAACGCGTCGCTGCCGACGGAGACGCCCTTCATCGTCGCGAGCCATGCCGCCTTCTCCTCGCGGGTAAAGACCTCCGGCTTCTCGGTGAAGAACTGCTGCCATGCGCCGTCGCGCAGCACGTCGTCATGCTCCTCGCTGATGTACACGTCGATCGTGTTGTCGCGGTCGGGGCGGCGGATGCCGGGCTTGAAGGGCAGGTTCAGCACCTTCTCATGCTGGCGCAGATACCAGATATCCGCCTTGTTGCCCGCGAGACGCGTGCAGTGAATGCGGCTCTGCTGGCCGGCGCCGATGCCGATGGCCTGACCGTCCTTTGCATAGCAGACGGAGTTCGACTGCGTATATTTCAGTGTGATGAGCGAAATCACCAGATCAAGCTTTGCCTCTTCGGTGAGCGTCTTGTTTTCGGTGACGAGATTGTTCAGCATTTCGGCGTCAATCTTCAGCTCGTTTCTGCCCTGCTCGAACGTGATGCCGAAAACGTCCTTGTGCTCGATCGGCTGGGGCTTATAGTCCGGATCGATCTGCACGATATTGTATGTTCCCTTGCGCTTCGTCTTGAGAATCGCAAGCGCCTCGTCCGTGTAGCCCGGCGCAATGATGCCGTCGGAAACCTCGCGGGCAAGCAGCGTTGCCGTCTCCTTGTCGCAGACGTCGGAGAGCGCCGCCCAGTCGCCGTAGGAGGACATTCTGTCCGCGCCGCGCGCTCTGGCATACGCCGTCGCGATCGGAGAAAGCTCGAGATCGTCGACAAAATAGATCTTCTTCAGCGTGTCGCTCATCGGCTTCGCAACGGCTGCGCCCGCCGGGCTGACATGCTTGAAGGAAGCCGCTGCCGGCATACCCGTCGCCGCCTTCAGCTCCCTGACAAGCTGCCAGGAGTTGAACGCATCCATAAAGTTGATATAGCCGGGCTTACCGTTCAGCACCTGAATCGGCAGGTCGCGGCCGTCGTTTGTGAAGATCTTCGACGGCTTCTGATTCGGGTTGCAGCCGTATTTGAGTTCCAGTTCTTTCATAACCGTAACAGTCCTTTCCCCAGATTACTTGTTCTTGTTGATGATACGCGTCTCGGTCTTGCCGGTCTTGAGGTTGATGAAGCGCGTGAAGAGCGAAACCTTGTTGTCCTCGTTGAGATTCTCCCAAAGATCATTTGTGAAGGCATCGATGCCGCCCTCAATCTTCACCATCTTCGGCTCACCCTCAAAGGACGGAATGCGCGGCGCGCCGTCGCACTTGTAGGTGTGGATAAAGTGGCCGAGGCCGTCCACCGGGGTGTAATCGAAGAAAAAGCTCTGCGGCGCGTCCGGGTTGCCCTCGCAGCTCTTGAGAATCGAGAGCTTGTAGGTAAAATCGCCGTCTTTGAGCTTCACAAGTCCGGAGATTCTCGGTGTAAAGTTCGGCGCGTCCGGCTCAAACTTGCGGGTGCTGAGCGCCTTCTTGAAGCTCTTGCCTTCCTTCAGATACATAAAGATCGTGTCGGTCTGGTCGCCGTTTGTCACAATGGTCTTGTTGGCGAGCACGCGCACCGGCGCGTAGATGACGAGCGACGGGTCGGAAAGCTTCGCCGGGTCAAACGCCTGCGTGCGGATGCCGTCGCCCTGCTCCACGAAAACTCGGTTGCGGGAATTGACGCTGCGGCCCATAATGAAATAGGCGATCACGGCGTGCAGGCCGTCCGCGCTCTTGCCGATCACAATACCGCGGCCCGGGTAAGAATTTTCAGCCAGTTCCTTTTTGATATCGAGAATTTCCATGTTTTTCCCCACTCCTTATTTCTTGATCGTCACAACCGCGCCGTTGACCTCCAGCCGTCCGGCACAGAAAAGCGAAACGGCTTCGGGCAGAAGCTGCCACTCCGCCTGCTCCATGATGCGGCGCTGAAGCGTTTCAGGCGTATCGCCCTGCTCTACGGGAACCGCCTTCTGCAGGATGATCGGCCCGCCGTCGCACACCTCGTTGACGAAGTGCACCGTTGCGCCGGAAACCTTCACGCCGCGCGCGAGCGCCGCTTCGTGCACATGCAGGCCGTAAAAGCCCTTGCCGCAGAACGAAGGGATCAGCGCCGGGTGAACGTTGATAATCTTGTTTTCAAATACCTTTGTAAACTTCGCATTGGTGATGGTCATGAAGCCCGCCAGCACAATGAGGTCGGTTTTCTTTTCTTTCAGGAGCTTTTCGAGCGCGTCACTGTATGCATCGACATCCGCAAAATCCTTCCGGGCCAGCACAATGCCCTCGATGCCCGCGTTTTTCGCGCGCTCAAGCGCATAGACGCCCGGCTTGCTCGCCACAACGACCGAAATCCGGCCGTTTTCAATTTTACCGGCCTTCTCGGCATCGATGAGCGCCTGCAGATTCGTTCCGCCGCCCGAAACAAGCACCGCTATATTCAGCACAGGATAACCCCCTCGTCGCCCTCGACGACCTCGCCGATAACAAAGGCCTGCTCGCCCGCGTCATTCAGAGCCTTGATCGCCGCATCCGCCGTCTCCTTCGAGACCGCCATGCACAGGCCGACGCCCATATTGAACGTATTGAACATATCGCGCTCCGGGATATTGCCGGTCTTCGCGATGAGATCGAAAATCGGGAGCACCGGCACCGCCGCGCGGCTGATCTTCGCCGTGCAGCCCGCCTTCATCATGCGCGGGATATTCTCATAGAAGCCGCCGCCAGTGATGTGGGAAATCGCCTTGACGTCCGCCGCCTCAATCGCCGCGAGCGCGGGCTTGACATACAGGCGCGTCGGGCGCAGCAGTGCTTCGCCGAGCGTGCAGCCCAGTTCGTCATAGTATGTTTCG
>JBJEOO010000118.1:0-12572 GCA_051880755.1 Hominenteromicrobium sp. | reverse complement strand
TCTTCACTCTAAGCCTTTAAGCTCTTTGTTTTTTGCCGTCTCTCTCGAGCGCTTGTATATAATACCACGGGAATCCCGGAATGTCAACACTTTTTTTCGTTTTTTTTGAATTTTTTATTTTTGAATTTTGAAACACAATATCTTGTATGAGAACTTGATTTTACATTGAATATACAGTATGTTGTATTTTGCACCTGTACGCCAAAAACGCGTTTTCCGGAAAAAGATTGCGAAAAAAAGTGAAAAAACTTTTGAAAAAGCCGCCGGAACTTTTCCGCTCAGCTCTTTTCCTCTGCGGGAAAGTATGCTATACTAAACGCAAAGCCCCGCGTTTTCTTATATAGTATACCATATGGAGGTTGAATCCGCAATGCCCATTCGCATACAGGCCGATCTTCCGGCTATTGAGGTGCTGGAATCGGAAAACATTTTTGTGATGACACACGAGCGCGCTGCGCTGCAGGATATCCGTCCGCTGAAAATTGCCCTGCTGAATCTGATGCCGACCAAGATTGAAACAGAAACACAACTTCTCCGCCTGCTCGGCAACTCCCCGCTTCAGGTGGATGTTGAGCTGCTCCACACGGCCTCTCATGTCAGCCGCCACACAAGCTCATACCATTTGAATACCTTTTACAAAACCTTTGATGACGTCCGCGGCCAGCGCTTCGACGGCCTGATCATCACCGGCGCTCCGGTGGAAAAGATGCCGTTTGAAGAAGTGGATTATTGGGACGAGATGTGCGCGATTATGGAATGGAGTAAGACGAACGTCTACTCTGTCCTCTATATCTGCTGGGGCGCGCAGGCCGGACTCTATTATCACTACGGCATTCAGAAGCATATGATGCCCGAAAAGCTCTCCGGCATCTACAATCATACCGTGCTGAACCCCTACCACCCGCTGATGCGCGGCTTTGACGACAACTATTTTGCCCCCCATTCGCGCTATACGGAGGTCTACCTCGATGATATCCGGAAGCATGATGAGCTGATTCCGCTCGCGGTTTCCGATCTGGCCGGCGTGCACATCATCGCCGAAAAGAGCGGACGCAAATTCTTTGTGACGGGACATGCCGAATATGACCGCGACACGCTCGCCAAGGAGTATTTCCGCGATATCAACAAGGGGCTGAATCCGAAGATCCCCTACAATTACTTCCCGGATGACGACGACACCAAGACGCCGCCGTTCACCTGGCGGAGCAACGCGCACCTGCTGGTTTCCAACTGGCTCAACTATTACGTTTATCAGCAGACGCCGTTTGATCTGAACCAGCTTGAAACCATTATATAGAAAGGAACTTTGCCATGCAGTACGACGGCATACTTTTTGATCTGGACGGTACACTGTGGGATTCTTCTCTGGAAATTCAGAAATCCTGGGGTGACGTGCTTGCCATGCAGCCGGATATCCCGCGCCTGCCGACCAAAGCGGAGCTGGAAAGCGTCATGGGCCTCGGAGCCGAAGAGCTGACCGAAAAGCTTTTCCCGTATCTGCCGCTTGAGCGCCGGCTGGAAATCTTCAATCTCTGCGCGGAATATGAATGCGATTATCTTTCCGAGCACGGCGCGCGGCTGTATCCACATGTGGAGGAAACGCTGGCCCTGCTTTCCGAAACACATCCGCTGTTCATCATCAGCAACTGCGCGGACGGCTATATTCAGTCCTTTCTGAAGGCGCACCATATGGCCGCATTCATCCGCGACTTTGAATGCATCGGACGCACCGGAAAACCGAAATCCGAGAATATCCGGCTGATCACAGAGCGCCATCACCTGCAGCACCCGGTCTACGTCGGTGACACGCAATGGGACTGCGACGCCGCTGCCGCCGCGGGTGTACCGTTTATTTTCGCCGCTTACGGCTTCGGGCATGTGGAAAACACGCCGGCCATCTCGTCGATCGCCGAATTGCCCGGGCTTGTATAAACAGATTCTGAGGAGGTTGTCCGTATGAAAACCGATCTGCTTTTTGAAAGCTGTCCGTTCATCACAAGCGCAAATATCACGCTGAGCCGCATCGGTGTAACCGACTGCGACGCGCTCTGGGAAATCATGAGCGACAAAGCGCTGTACCGCTTTGAACGCGAAGCGCCCGCTCAGGCACATGTTCAGGCGGAATACAAAACGGAGGAAGCCGATGTTTTGTTTCAGCAGCACAAATCCGTCACACTCGGCGTATACGCCAACACCGATCTCACCCATCTGATCGGCTGGATCGAGATCTGCGGCGTCAATCCGGAGCTGAACATGCTGCAGCTCCGCACGCTCTTCGGCCGGCGCTGCACCGGCACCGAATTCCCGGCGGAGGCCGTCGGCGCGCTCTGCCGCTATTTGTTTGAGATGGTGCGCGTCAACCGGATTCAGGTGACCTGTCTGGCCGAGGACGTGGACAAGCAGTGCATTCTGGAAAAGGCCGGATTCGTGCGCGAGGGCGTGCTGCGCGAGTGTCACCGCTGGGAAAACCGCGGCGTCGTGAATCTTGCCTTTTACGCCATGCTCGCTTCTGACTACCTTTTCCTCCGGAACACACGCACTGTTGTCACCGGCAGCACACCGCTTGACTCACAGGAGCAGCGTGCGCAGGTAGAGGAGTAGCTTCTTCTCGCGCCGGCTCACCTGCACCTGTGTGATGCCGAGCCGCTTCGCGGTTTCCACCTGCGTTTTGTTTCCAAAATACCGGTATTCCAAAAGACGCTGATCCGCATCGGGCAGCGTCTTTATGATTTGCCGCAGCGCAAGCCTGTCCGAAATTTTCTCCTCCGGAGAATCTACCGGCACATCCGTTTCCCCGGAATCCTCCTCACTGGTCAGCGACAGCGGCTGCACGGCGGCATTCAGCGCTTCCGCACAGCGCTCCGTTGTGACACCGAGCCGTTCAGCAAGCGCCGAAACACTGGGCGCTTCACCGGTTTCCATTTCGATGCGCTCCGAAAGGCGTACAGCCTTCATGGAAAGCTCCTTCAGGCTGCGTGAAACCTTAACGGCTCCGCCGTCGCGGAACAGGCGGCGCATCTCGCCGAGAATGACCGGCACGGCGTAGGTGGAAAATTTGAACCCGCGGTCGGGATCAAAATGCTCGGCCGCCTTCATAAGGCCCACGCAGCCCGCCTGAAACAGATCATCGTATTCAATGCCACGCCCGAGAAATCTCGGCACAAGCGAGCGCACTAGACCGACGTTGCGCTCGACAAATTCCGCCTTATTCTCCATCGTTCCGGCGGGTGAACTGCTTGGTGAGCGTGACGGTCGTGCCTCTGCCGGGTGCGGAGGAGACGCGCACACGGTCGCAGAAGCTCTGCATCACCGCAAAGCCGAGTCCCGCACGCTCGTCGCCGCCCGTTGTGTACAGCGGCTCCATGGCCTTTTCTATATCCGGAATGCCGCAGCCGCGGTCGCGAATCCGGACGACGACGCGGTCGTCCGCAAGGATTTTGGCCGATATGTATACCGTTCCGATCGTATCGCGGTAGCCGTGGACGATCGCATTGGTCACGGCTTCACTGACCGCCGTTTTCAGGTCGTTCATTTCCGTCACGAGCGGGTCGAGCGCAAGGATAAACGCGGAAACCGCGCCGCGCGCAAAGCTTTCATTGACGGAGTTGGACGGAAAGCTCAGCTCCATTTTGTTGACTGTCCGAATCATTTTGCACGGACCCCCTTTTCCGTATTTTCCAGAGCCGCCAGCGACGCAATGCCGGAAAGCTCCGCCATTTTGCGCAGCTGCGGCGAAAGCCCCGCGACGGCGACGCGTCCGCCCCAGAGCGCCGTGAGCCGGATCCGCCCGAGAATCAGACCGATGCCCGAGGAATCCATAAACGGCACCTCGGAGAAATCGAGCCGCAGCAGCGCAGGCTTCACTTTCTGCGCCGTGCTGTCGATCTGTTCCCGAAGCATGCCGGCCGTATGATGATCCAGCTCACCGCGAAGGCTCGCCGTCATGACGCCGTTTTTCAGTTCAATACGCAGATTCATATTCACCGTTTCCTTTCAACTGCCGATACCATATAAACAAAAAAGGACAGGATACCGTACATCATCTTACCGTATCCTGTCCGTATTTTTTGCCGCAGTGTGTCGGCGGCTCTTATTTTGTATAGCGTTCGATGGCGAGCGCCCGAATTTCGGACGCGAGGAAGAATGAACCGCAGATGACGAGCACCTCGCCATCCTGCACTGCCGAAAGGCGCAGCGCTTCCTCCATCGACGATGCCGGTATAACGTCCGTGCAGAACGCGGCGGCTTCCTCGGCGAGTGCTTCGGCCGAAAGCGCGCGCGGCGTCTGCGGGGCGACCGTGACGATTCTCGAGAAATGCGGCGCGGTCAGCTTCAGATAGTTCATGCTGTCCTTGTCGGACATAATGCCCATGACCGCCGTGATTTTCCGCCCGCTCAGGTGCGTTGTCAGCACCTCATGCAGGGCCGCGGCGCAGCCGGGGTTGTGCCCGCCGTCCAGCAGAACGAGCGGCTTCTCGCTGAGACGTTCCATGCGCGCCGGGATATACGCCGAGGAGAAGCCCTTCTGCAGCGCTTCGTCCGGGATACGCACGCCCTTTTTTCGCAGAACATCAAGCACGGTCAGCGCCGTAGCGGCATTGTGCACCTGATGCGCGCCGGTGAACGGCGTCGTGAGCGGCAGACCGTCCCATATGACTGCCGTGCCCGCAAGGGTTGTCTCCCCCACCTCCACGCGGCTTTCGTCCGCAATGAAAAGTTTTGCACCGCGCGCCGCGCAGAGGGTGGAAAACGTGCGCGTGACGGCTTCATCCTGCACCGGATACAGCACAACGCTGCCGCCGGGCTTCACGATGCCCGCCTTTTCATACGCAATCTTCTCGAGCGTATCGCCGAGCACGGCCGTATGGTCAAGCGAAATGGAGACAACAGCCGCCGCCTCCGGCGTATCAATCACGTTTGTCGCGTCGAACCGGCCGCCGAGACCGACCTCGAGCACGACGAAATCACATGCCCGCCGGGCGAACCAGTCGAATGCCAGCGCCGTGATGAACTCAAACTCCGTCACCGTCTCGCCCTGCGCCTCCAGCTCCGCCGCAAGCGGCGCAATCCGTTCAACTTCTTCGGCCAGCTCAGCTTTTGGGATCATCTCCCCGTCGATGCGGAACCGCTCGCGGAAATCGAGCACATAAGGCGAGGTGTAAAGGCCGGTGCGAAAGCCCGCCGCCTGCAAAACGCTCGCGATCAGCGTGCAGGTCGTGCCCTTGCCGTTCGTGCCCGCCACATGGATAAAGCGCGTGCGCTTTTGGGGATTGCCGAGCTTTTCGCAGAGCGCCTGAATGCGCTCCAGCCCCGGTTTCACGCCGAAAACCAGCCGGTCGTTGATTGCCCGCAGCGCCTCTTCGTATGTCATTCTGCATCCTCCTTATAAACGCAGTTAGACCCCTCGCAAAAGGGGTCTAACCAAAGTCAGATCTTACTTATAGTTTTCCAGCGTTTCAAGAATCAGCTTGATCTTCGCGGAGAGCTTTTCTCCATTCGCCTTGACGCCGTCGATGACGTTCTGCGGCGCCTTGGAGATGAACTTCTCGTTCGCGAGCTTTGCGTTCACGCCGTCAAGCTGCTTCTGCGCGTTCTGCAGCTCCTTCGTGAGGCGCGCGATCTCCGCGGCCTTGTCCACAAGATCATCCATCGGCAGGAGCGCTTTCGCGTCGTCCGTCACGGCCGTAACCGCGCCGTCCACCGTGAAGCCGGCGCCGATTTCGACATTCGAGCCGTAAGCGAGACGCGCGATGAACTCGCGGCCCTCCTCATAAGGCGCGGGCTGCGCGGTTTCAATATAGATATGCGCCTTCTTCGACGGCGGCACGTTCATCTCATTGCGGCGCACACGGATCGCGCGGATAACCGCCATGACCTTTTCCATGTCGGCGGCTTCCTGCGGGAACGCAAGCGCACTGTCATACTCCGGCCACTTCGCCACGATCAGCGCTTCGCCCTCGTGCGGCAGCGTCTGCCAGATTTCCTCGGTGATATACGGCATAAACGGATGGAGCAGCGCGAGCGTGTGGCTCATGACCCAGACGAGCACGCGGCGCGCGCTGTCGGCGCTCTGTTCATCCGCGCCGTTCATGCGGATCTTCGCAAGCTCGATGTACCAGTCGCAGAAATCGTCCCAGATGAAGTCGTACAGCTTGCTGACCGCCATGCCAAGCTCAAACTTTTCGAGGTTCTCGGTGACTGCAGCCGTAACGTTATTGAAGCGGTTCAGAATCCACTTGTCGCTCGTATAAAGCGTCTCGGGCAGCGCGCAGCCGATGTCCTTGCCCTCGATATTCATTAAGATGAAACGCGCGGCGTTCCAGATCTTATTCGCAAAGTTTCTCGACGCGCTGACCTTCTCCTCGGAGAAGCGCATGTCGTTTCCGGGGCTGTTGCCCGTGACAAGCGTGAAGCGCAGCGCGTCCGCGCCGTACACATCGATGATGTCGAGCGGGTCGACACCGTTGCCGAGCGACTTGGACATCTTTCTGCCCTGCGCGTCGCGGATCAGGCCGTGGAAGAACACGGTCTTGAACGGAACCTCCTCCATGTGCTCAAGGCCGGAGAAGATCATGCGGGCAACCCAGAAGAAAATGATGTCATAGCCTGTGACAAGCGTATCCGTCGGGTAGAAATACGCAAGCTCCGGCGTCTTTTCGGGCCAGCCGAGCGTGGAGAACGGCCAGAGCGCGGAGGAGAACCAGGTATCGAGCGTGTCCTCGTCGCGGCGCAGATGCGTGCCGCCGCACTTCGGGCAAACCTTCGGCTCGGTCTCCGAGACAATCGTCTCGCCGCATTCGCAGTACCATGCCGGAATCTGATGGCCCCACCAGAGCTGACGGGAAATACACCAGTCCTTGATATTCTCCATCCAGTTGTAATAGATCTTATCCATGCGGTCCGGGATAAAGCGGATATCGCCGTTCTTGACAGCCTCAATCGCCGGCTTTGCAAGCGGCTCCATCTTCACGAACCACTGTGTGGAAACGCGCGGCTCGACGACCGTACCGCAGCGGTAGCAGGTGCCGACATTGTGCTTGATCGGCTCGATCTTGATGAGGTAGCCGCCCTCGTCGAGATCCTTCACGATCTGCTTTCTTGCCTCCAGCGCGGGCATACCGGCATACTTGCCGCCGTTTTCGTTGATAACGCCGCCGTCGTCCATGATGTTGATCACCGGCAGCTTGTGGCGCAGGCCGACCTCGAAGTCGTTCGGGTCGTGCGCCGGGGTAATCTTCACGACGCCGGTTCCGAAATCCTGCTCAACATACGAATCGGCGATAATCGGAATCTCCTTGTTGACGAGCGGCAGAATAACCGTCTTGCCGACCAGCGCCTTGTAGCGCTCATCATCCGGATGCACCGCCACGGCGGTATCGCCGAGCATGGTTTCCGGACGCGTCGTCGCCAGCTCAATGTAGCCCGTGCCGTCGCTGAGCGGATAGCGCAGGTGCCAGAACGAGCCTTCCTTCTCCTCAAACTCAACCTCCGCGTCGGAAATCGAGGTTCTGCAGTGCGGGCACCAGTTGATGATGCGCTCGCCGCGGTAAATCAGGCCCTTGTCGTACAGCTTTTTGAACACATGGTTGACGGCCTTGTTGCAGCCCTCGTCCATCGTGAAGCGCAGGCGGTCCCAGTCGCAGGACGAGCCGAGCTTCTTGAGCTGCTCGACGATGCGTCCGCCGTACTGGTTCTTCCACGCCCATGCGCGCTCGAGGAATTTCTCGCGCCCGAGATCTTCCTTTGTGACGCCTTCCTTGCGCATCGCCTCAACAATCTTCGCTTCCGTCGCGATGGATGCGTGATCGGTTCCCGGCAGCCACAGCGCAGAATAGCCCTGCATTCTGCGCCAGCGGATCAGCGTATCCTGCAGTGTTTCGTCCATCGCGTGGCCGAGATGCAGCTGTCCCGTGATGTTCGGGGGCGGAATTACAATGGTATACGGTTTCTTTTCGGGGTCAACCTCAGCGTGGAAGTATTTACCCCTCATCCAGAAGTCATAGATTCGGTCTTCGACCTCTTTCGGCTCATAAGCCTTTGCAAGCTCTTTGGACACCCTTTTTTCCCTCCGTTTATATCAAATAAAATAGATGGCCTTTTGACTTCTTATTATCGCATTCAAGCGCCTTTTTGTCAAGTATACAGCGTTGACCGCACTGCACTTTGCTTCATTTCAAAAAGGGTGGGCAAAAATGCCCACCCTTCTGATTACGCCGCCATATTCATGCACATACCTCAGCGCAGCATAACCGGCAAACCCGAGCAATCCAAAATCAAGCCGGAACAACGAAAGTGAGGAGATAAAGAAGCAGCAAATGTGCAGGATAGATGATATAGAATGTCCACTTATGATATCTTGTCCCCTTTTGCCCATTATAAAGCGCAAGCAAAGCCACACCGGCAAGCGCACCGATCAAATCCCAGAATTGGCTGAAAGACCGCCCCTGCGGATCCATCCACATGAAGGGATATTGGCCGAGCCCGGTGAATTTTGCATAGAAAACGTAGAACACCACCGCAACAAGCCCCAGGGAAACAATACGAGCTGTTTTGGTCTTATGGAAGATGCAGGGTGCCAGAATAAAAATAACACCAAAGCCTCCGTAATCCATTTCAAAAAGCTCAGCCAGCAAAACAGAGCAGAGGATGGGCACAAAGGAAACCCATGCCATGCCCTTGCTGCGGAAAAACGAATAGATGCAGCAGCAAAGTGCGCCGAGCAGCAGGGTGAAAAACACATTATGAAACGCAAAGTACTGAAATTTAACCGACTCTGCGCTCAGCGCCAGATTGTAGGGAATCTCTGAGATCACAGCGAACAGCGCAAGCCGGAGCAGATAGCGCTTCGGGCTGCGCGCAGCCCTGCAGCCCTGTGCGATACCATACGCAAAAATCGGAAACGCAATCCTTCCCAGCGCAGACATGGCCTTAACAAAATAATAGGAGGACTTGAGATCCATGCCCAAATGCTCCAAAAAGAAGATCTGCGGAAAAAGCACTTTGCCCACATGGTCGATGAGCATGGAGAGTATTGCAATCCATTTTAATTGTTCCCACGTCAATTGAAAGCCGGATTTCCTGAAACCAATTGAATTCTCCATACGTTCCCCTCCTTGTGTACATATTACTATATATTTCTGAATATGTAAATAGATTTTTTTGTTTTTCTTTATATTTGTCACATAATTTCTGTAATTCATGATGTTTTCGCTCAAAACGCGGCAAATGTCGGACTGTTTTTTCAAAAAAGACAAACAGATTCCGTTTCAGGGGTTGCAAATTTGTAATCTTTGTGTTACAATGTAACCAAATTGTAACACATTGAAAATAAAAGGGACACGGAGTTGTGTACAAATACCTTTTCAAAACGGAGGAAACGCAAATGCAAACGGTTAAGAAAACAACACGCGCAGCGGCGGTTATTCTGCTCGCCGTGCTGATCGCGGCCTGCAGCATCCTTGTGCCGGGCATGACGACAACCGCGAACGCCGCAAGCAATCTGACTTCCATTGGTCTTGCTGAGCACGCGCTCAAGGCATACCGCGAAGGCTGGCTTTATTATTACGGCGGCTACGGAAACTTCAATTCCGACGGTGTGCGCACCTCAGACTGCAGCGGTCTGATTTACTCCTACTTCTGCTGGGTCGATGACAACAGCAACATCAAGCCGGACTGGAGCTACCCGCGCACCGTTACGCAGCAGGCCAATGCTTCGAGTGTCTCCGGTCCGATCAGCTCGCTTCCGAGAACGCACGGTCTGCTCGTTACCCTGTCGGATCTCAGCCACGTCGGCGTTTACGTCGGCAACGGCATGGTTGCCGACTGCAGCACATGGGGTGTCAACATGCGCTATCAGTCCGTGAACAAAAACGGCTGGGCCAAGTGGTACAAGCTCGACTGCATTACATACCCGACCACCGGCTGGTACAAGTTCGACGGCGATTATTTCTACTATGAGAACGGCGAGTATGTCATCAACACCACCCGCACCATCGACGGCGTAACGTACACCTTCGGCAGCGACGGCAAGCCGGACAAAAATCCGGACGGCGCCTCGAACGACGGCTACGGCTCTTCCACCTCGAACTTCAACGCCAAAACCACCGCAGGCGTGCGTCTGCGCGAAGGCCCCGGTCTGAGCTATAACACGCTGACGGTCCTGCCCGAAGGCACTGCCGTCAATGTTACCAGCACGAAAAACGCCGAATGGTACGCCGTGACAACCGGCTCCGGTCAGAAGGGCTACGTTTATTCGCAATACATCAAGATCACCGGTCAGGTTCCCGAGGATTCGGATGATTCGGATACGCCGGATGCGCCTGCGGTCTCCGGAGAGTCTGCCAAAACAACGACTGCCGTCCATCTCCGCAGCGGCAAGGGTACCAATTACAGCTCGCTCGGCGTCATTTCCGGCGGGACCGCGATCACGGTTACGGATAAAAGCGACAGCTCGTGGTACGGTGTGACGGTAAACGGCAAGAGCGGCTACATGTTCAGCGAATACATCCGGTTTGACAGCAGCACGAGCGGCGGCAGCGATGAAAGCACCGGCTCCGGTACGGAAAGCCGCGCCGCGAAAACAACCGCCGATGTGCACCTGAGAAGCGGCAAAGGCACCAATTACAGCTCCAAGGGCGTAATCAGCAGCGGAACGGCCATCACCGTGACAGACACGAGCGACAGCACCTGGTACGGTGTGACGGTGAACGGTAAGAGCGGCTATATGTTCAGCGCGTATATTCAGTTCACGGAAAGCGGCAGCTCTGCCACGCCGACACCCACGCCGACGCCTACGCCGGCTCCCTCGGAATCCAAAGCCGCCAAGACGACGGAATACGTCCATCTCCGCAGCGGTAAGGGTACCAATTACAGCTCGCTCGGCATCATTCCGAGCGGGACGGCTATCACCGTGACGGATACAAGCGACAGCACTTGGTACGGTGTGACGGTGAACGGCAAGAGCGGCTACATGTTCAGTGCGTACATCAAGCTTGACAGCAGCTCAAACGACAGCACGGCTTCCGACAATACCATGACCACCACCGCTTATCTCAATCTGCGGCAGGGCGCCGGCACGAACACATCGGTTCTGCTGGTCATCCCCGAAGGCAGCAAGGTTACGGTTGTGGAAAAGACAAGCGCAAGCTGGTATAAGGTCACATACAACGGCAAAACCGGTTATGTTTGTGCCGATTATCTCAAATAAGCTTACTTCCCAAAACGTAAGCGGTGCAAGGTTCATTACTTCCTCCTTGCGCCGCTTACTTTGTTTTATACACAGAAAAGGCCCCGCCGGATAACCCCGGCGGGGCCTGCACGACTGTGCTGCAATCTCCGTTTACAGCATCAGATCGCGGATGTACTTGATCGTATACTTGACGCCCTTTTCGCCCTTCTCGCCGCGCCAGGTTGCGGAATGCGGCTCAATGGCCAGATAGCCGTCATAGCCGTACTTATACAGAATGGCAAAGAACGCGCGCCAATCGATGGAGTCAATGCCGGCCGGCGGATTGTCATACCAACGGCTGCCGTCCTCAAAGACCGGCTTGAAATCCTCGGCAATCTCCGGGTGCTTTGCGAGCACGCTGCGCAGTCTCCAGTGCTCAGCCTCATGGGAATCGCCGCCCTGAATGACGCCTTTGATGTGGCAGTACTGGAAACGGTCGCCCCACTCAAGGCCTTCCATCAGATAAGCGCCCTTGTCGCCGCCGTGCACAAAGCTGTGCGACGGATCATACTTGATGCCGAGACCCGGCACCTCGTCGAGCACGAGCTTCCACTGCTCCGGCGTACGGATATAGTTGTCGCCCATCATGCAGTTGACAATGGCGCACTGCATATTGCGCTCTTTCGCATACGCGACAATCTGGTTCAGCACCTTGATCGCCGCCGTGATGTTCTTGTAATAGGAAAGCTCCGGAACATACGCCACGCTGCACAGATAATGCTTCGCGCCCAGCGCCGCGCCGAAATCGATAACCTTCCTGACCTCGCTCCATTCCGCTTCGATCACATCGCCGTTTGCGTCCAGAATATGGCTGGCCCAGCGGCCGACCGCGCCGACCTCGACGCCGGTTTCCGCCATGGCCGCCTGAATCTCTCCGATCTTCGGCATAACCTCGTCCATCGGGCCGCCCCAGAATTCGGGGGGATTCAGATCAAACTCGACGAAATCAAGTCCAAGTTCCTTTGCGTGCACCAGTGTTTTTGCTGCCGGCGCACCGATGATACCTAATTTCATACTGTATTTTCCTTTCCTGTAAAATCAATATTGAACACCGAGCGCATGCAGCGCACTGTCCGCCTGCGCTTTGGATTCCACCGTTATCGCGTGCATGCCGAAAGCACGCGCCGCTTCCGTATTCTCCGGCCTGTCATCGAGAAAAACGGCGTTTTCCGGTATGATGGAGAAGCGTTCACAGAGCGCCGCATAAATGGCAGGATCAGGCTTGACGAGCTTGACCTCATAGGAGATCAGCGCACCGTCCGTATACGGCAGAAAGGTAAAATCGGGCTTCGAGCGGTTGTAGCCGAGGTCGCTGTAATTCGAGAGGATATACACCTTATACCCT
>JBJEOO010000117.1:0-12580 GCA_051880755.1 Hominenteromicrobium sp. | reverse complement strand
CATGGATGCCCGTGCGCCGGAACGGACGGAAACGAGAAGCGGATTCTCCATATCGCCGAACTTCTTGCCGGTGATGCCTTCCATCTTCTCGATGTACTCCATAATTTCAGCCTGAATCTCATCGTTGATGCGGCGGCCGTCTTCATAGTACTGTGTGCAGGCTTCGGTTGTAATCGTAAAGCCCTGGGGTACAGGCAGGCCAAGGTTCGTCATCTCAGCAAGGTTTGCGCCTTTACCGCCGAGAAGCTCACGCATGTTGGCGTTGCCCTCTGTGAACAAATAAACGTATTTTTTGCCCATTGGAAACTACCTCCTAAAAATTTACATCGGCAGAACCGAGTATTGACTTTGCCGGGCGAAGCGCGTGAAATACGCACGCTGTTTCGCCGCACTCTATTATAACAAATAATTTTCTGAATTTCCATACCTTTTTTCGATAAATCGGCTGTTTTTAGAAATTTTTCCATAAATGTACCCCAAAGCGCGGCAAACACGGGATTTTATGTTTTCATCCGCACAAAATAGGCTTGCAAACGGGCGGTTTCGGTGGCATAATAGAGGCGCAAAACCATGCGGAAAGCGCAGCTGCCGGGGGATGTGCCGGCGTCTGCGCAGTTTCCGCGTGCGCCAAAAACAGAACCGCTGAAACCCTCTGGAAGGATTTAAAACTATGCTGAAGCTATTTTCAAGAAACGAAGCGCCCTCCGGCGCGGACTGGCTGATTGTCGGGCTCGGAAACCCCGGCCCGAAATACGACGGCACGCGCCACAACACCGGCTTTCTGATGGTCGACGCCCTCGCCGAGCATTTCGGCTGCGAGGTGCGCCGCGTAAAATTCAAGGGGCTTTACGGCAAATGCAGAATCTCGGGACAGGACGTCATTCTGCTCAAGCCCTCCACCTTCATGAACCTGAGCGGGCAGTCCGTAACGGACGCGATGAACTTCTTCCACATACCGCCCGAACGCACGCTGCTGCTCTTCGACGATATTTCGCTGGACGTGGGCAAAACACGCATCCGCCTAAAAGGCAGCGACGGCGGGCATAACGGCGTGAAAAACATCATTTATTTAAGCGGCAGCGACCGCTTTCCGCGCATCAAAATCGGCATCGGCCACAAGCCGGAGGGCTGGGATCTCGCAGACTGGGTGCTCTCCCGCTTTTCCAAGGACGAGATGAAGCTGCTTGCCGGCACCGCGGAAAACATCGTCTCCGCGGCGGAGCTGATTCTGGACGGCCATGCAGACAAGGCGATGAACCGTTTCAATTCCTGAGCGGCATCCATCGAAAGGAACAGACAGTATGAGCATGAAATTTCTGAATGAGGCGCTCGGCCGGGTGCCCGAATACCGGGCGCTCGAAAACGCCGTGCGGCGCGGCAAAACGCCGGCCGCGGCGACGGGCGTCTCCTCGATTCACAAGGCAAATATCATCCATACGCTCCTCAGCACGCTGCAGAAGCCCGCGCTTGTGCTTGCGGGCGATGAAGCCGAAGCCCAGCGCCTGCTCGATGACCTGAACGCGATGGGAACGCCCGCCGCGTTTTACCCGCTGCGCGATTTCAGCCTGCGCGATACGGAGGGCAGCTCGCACGAATACGAGCGCCAGCGTATCGAGGCGCTGACACTGCTGCAGAGCGGAACGTGCCGCTGCATTGTCGCAACGATCGACGCGGCGCTTCAGTTCGCGCTGCCGCCCGAAAAGCTGCGCGAACGCACCGTCCGGCTGGAAACGGGGCAGTCCGTTTCCGTTGAGGAAATTGTGAAGGCGCTCGTGCGCTGCGGCTATGTGCGCGCCGACCAGATCGACGGCACCGGCCAGTTCGCGCGGCGCGGCGGCATCGTGGATTTCTATTCGCCCGGCGGCCAGGCCCCGGTGCGCATTGAATTCTGGGGCGACGAGATCGACACCATTTCCTATTTCGACGCCGAAACGCAGCGGCGCACCGACCGCATCGACAGCGTGACGGTCTCGCCCGCCGTAGAGGTTGTGCCGGACAGTGTGACGCTGCTCGCGAAAAAAATCGAGGCGCACGCGAAAACGCTGCGCGGCAAAGCGGCGCCCGCCGCCAAGGAGATCCTGCTGCGCGAGGCCGGCAAGCTGAACGACGGCCTGCACATCGGCTCGCTCGACAAATACTATACCTTTATATATGAGACGCCCGCCACGCTTTTCAGTTACTTCGGCACGGACAGCATACTGTTCTTCTCCGAGGGCGCAAAGCTCAAGGAGCGGATGCGCACGACAATCTGGCAGTGGGGCGAGGACGTCCGCAGTCTGTTTACCGAGGGCGTACTCTGCCGCGGGCTCGATACATATACGGAAACGTATGAGTTCGCGCTCGGCCGCGCCGAGGACACCCCAAGCGTTTATCTGGACGCCTTTGCGCGCGGCACATACGACACCCCGGTGCAATCGCTTTCCAACATGACCGTGCGCCAGCTCTCCGCATGGGGCGGCAGCACACAGCTCCTCGCGGAGGATCTCAGCGCCGCCCTCCACAACCGCCACGCCTGTGTGGTGCTTGCGGGCACGGAGCGCACCGCCATGACCGTCGCCGCGGATTTAAAGGCAGCCGGGCTGCCCGCAGGGTATCTGGAGACCGTTTCCGCCGTTGCGCCGGGCACCGTAGCCGTGACTGCCGGTACGCTGTCGGCAGGCTTTGAATATCCCAACGCGAAATTCACGCTCATCACACACGGCCGCGTCAATACGGCCAGGCAGAAGCCGAAAAAGAAGGATAAGAACAGCCGTGAGATTTACAGTCTGGCGGAGCTGACGGTCGGCGATTACGTCGTTCACGCCACGCACGGCATCGGCATTTTTGAGGGCATTCATAAAATCGACATGCAGGGCGTGACGAAGGACTACATCAAGCTGCGCTACGCGAAGAACGATACGCTTTACGTCCCGGTCACGCAGCTCGATATGGTTGCAAAGTATATCGGCCCGCGCGAGGATGCCGGTGTGAAGCTGCACCGGCTCGGCGGCACCGAATGGCAGAAGTCGAAGGCCAGGGTACGCGCCGCGGTGAAGGACATCGCGAAGGAGCTGATCCAGCTGTACGCCCAGCGCATGAAGCAGAAGGGCTTCGCCTTCCCCGAGGACACCGAGTGGCAGCACGACTTTGAATCGCGTTTTGAATACAACGAAACCGAGGATCAGCTCCGCTGCATCAACGAAATCAAAAACGATATGGAACGCGACGTGCCGATGGACCGCCTGCTCTGCGGAGACGTCGGCTTCGGCAAAACCGAGGTGGCGCTGCGCGCCGCGTTCAAATGCATCACCTCGGGCAAGCAGTGCGCGATTCTCGTGCCGACCACCATTCTGGCCTGGCAGCATTATCAGACGGTTCTGAAGCGCATGGAGGGCTTTCCGGTTGACATCGAGCTGCTTTCGCGCTTCCGCACACCGCGGCAGCAGGATGAGATTCTCCGCAAGCTCAAGCGCGGCAGCATCGATCTCATCGTCGGCACGCACCGCCTTGTTTCCAAGGACGTTCAGTTCAAGGATCTCGGCCTCGTCATCATCGACGAGGAGCAGCGCTTCGGCGTGCAGCAGAAGGAGCGGCTCAAGGAGGTCTGCAAATCGGCCGACGTGCTGACGCTCTCCGCGACGCCGATTCCCCGCACACTCAACATGGCGCTTTCCGGCATCCGGGACATGTCGGTGATTGAGGAAGCGCCGCACGACCGGCACCCGGTACAGACTTATGTGCTCGAATACGACGCGGGCGTCATCACCGACGCCATCAAGAAAGAGCTGCGCCGCGGCGGGCAGGTCTATTACCTGCACAACGACGTCGCCTCCATCGAACGCGTCGCCGCAAGTATTCAGGCGCGTGTACCGGAGGCACGCATCGGCATCGGCCACGGCAAAATGAGCGAGCAGGAGCTTTCCGAGGTCTGGCGCCGGCTGATGGAGCATGAAATTGACATTCTCGTCTGCACGACGATCATCGAAACGGGTGTGGATGTTCCGAACGCCAACACGCTGATCATCGACAACGCCGACCGCATGGGTCTTTCCCAGCTCCACCAGCTTCGCGGGCGCGTCGGGCGCAGCGCGCGGCGCGCGTATGCTTATTTCACTTTTACGCGCGGCAAGGTGCTGAGCGAAATCTCGCAGAAGCGGCTCTCCGCCATCCGCGAGTTCACGGAGTTCGGCTCCGGCTTCAAGATCGCGATGCGCGACCTGGAGATTCGCGGCGCGGGCAATATTCTCGGCGGTGAACAGCACGGCCACATGGAAAGCGTCGGCTACGACATGTATCTGAAGCTTCTGAACGAGGCCGTCGCCCTGATGAAGGGCGAAACGCCGGAGGAACCGGTGGAGGAATGCGTGGTTGACATGCAGGTGCAGGCCCATATCCCCGAAAGCTACATCGATTCCACCGCGCTCCGGCTTGAGGTATACCGCCGCATCGCGGACATCAAATCGTACGAGGATTCCAGCGACGTCGTCGACGAGCTGATCGACCGCTTCGGCGAGCCGCCCGAAAGCGTCTACGGGCTGATCGATATCGCCCTGCTGCGCAACCGCGCGACCTCGCTCGGCATCACGGAAGTCAAGCAGCAGGCCAACGCGCTGCTGCTCTACAAGGACAAATTCGACATGGAGCGCGTCAAGCGCCTGATTCAGGGTATGCCGAACAAGGTCATGCTTTCCGCCGGCAGCCGCCCCTATATCAGCGTATCGCTCGCCGGAAAGCAGCCGCTTGACGTGCTGGAGGACGCGCTCAAAATCCTCTGCGGAGACGAAAAAAGCGAATAAAGCGTCAAAATCCTCACAGAAAATACACATTCGCCTGTTATGATGCTGGACAATCGGCGCTAACGGCGTTATAATAACAACTACGGCATATCAAAAAGGAAAGGCTTGGAAAACACGATGAAAAAATTTGCAAAAGGCGCTCTCGCGCTTCTGCTTGCCATCGCCCTGTGCTTCAGTCTCGCCGGCTGCTACGACGAGAATATGACCTGGGCGGCAAAGAAAGGCGATACGGAGCTGCCCATCGGCGCATACATTTATTATCTCTCCGTCGCGTACAACGAGGCGGCCTCCCAGATCGGCACGGATACCGAGGTTCTGAAGGGCGAGGTTGAGGGTCAGCCCGCGGACGAGTGGATCCGTGAACGCGCAAAGGCATATGTCAACCAGTATTTCTGGATGGATGACGAAATAGCGCGTCTCGGCCTGGAAATGACCGATGAGGATTATACCTCGGCACAGCAGAGCACCTCAAGCTACTGGACCTATTTCGGCTCCGTCTTTGAGGATTACGGCATCGCGCAGAGCTCGTTTGACATTGCTTATTCGCAGTACAATCAGAAATATCTGATGGTCTTTAAGGCACTGTACGGCGAAGGCGGCGAGCGCGAGGTTCCGCAGGCGGACATTCAGGATTACTATGAGCAGAATTATTACAGCTACGAGTATTTCACTGCACCGCTCACCACCGTCTCCGAGGACGGCAGCTCCGTGGAGATGACCGACGAGGAAAAGGCCGAGGTTGCCGGGAAGCTTGAAAAGGTCAAAACGGACATTCTCAGCGGCAAAAAGACCGTTACGGATGCGGCAAACGATTACGCGCTCGAAATCGGCGAAGATTCCTCCTATCAGACCGGCATCAAGGATCAGGCCGGCATGGAATCCGCTTATCTGCCGAGCGAATTCATCGATACGCTGACCGCCATGAGCGAGGACGGCGTGGAGATTTTTGAAGCCTCCGGCTATATGGTGCTTCTGCACCGTCTGCCGATCAAGGACAGCGAGGAGGAAATCCTTGCCGACGACGACAGCCGCATGAACCTCATCATCGAAATCAAGAGCGAGGAGTTCAAGGATTATGTGAGCGAGGCCGCGCAGGGCGTCGAGGGCGTTGAGCTGAACGACAAAGCCATCAGCCGCTATAAGCCGTCGATGTTCACCGATTCCACCAAGAACGGCACCTCTTCCGTACCGGAGGAAAGCTCGGAATCCGAGGCCGACGATTCTTCCGAATCCTCCGCCGACTGATACCGTCCATATCCCGCCCGCAGTTTTCGGACTGCGGGCTTTCTTTTTTCGGAGTTTTTTCCCGAATTTGCAGTGGAAATTGTCCGGCGGCTGTGGTACGCTGGATACACAAAAGAAAGGACGGTATACCATGAACGAAACGGAAACTTATCTCAGCCAGCTCCGCACGCTCGGCATCCGGCCAGGTGATGCGGTTCTTGTGCATTCCTCCATGAAAGCCATCGGGACAACGTGTACGCCGAAGGAAATACTCGCCGTGCTGCAGGCCGCCGTCGGCGACGCCGGCACGCTTCTGCTGCCGGCGCTGACCTACGAAAATGTCACGCCGGAGCATCCGGTTTTCGACAGCCGCACAAGCGTGCCGTGCATCGGCCTTCTCCCCCGCACGTTTCAGGCCATGCCGGATGTCCTGCGCAGTGTGCACCCGACGCACTCCGTCTGCGCACGCGGAAAAAATGCCGGGATGCTTACGGCGGAGCATATTCTGGACAACACGCCCGTCGGCCCGCATTCTCCGTTTATGCGTCTTGCGGACTTCGGCGGCAAGCTGCTTTTTATCGGCGAGGTTGTCGACTGCTGCACGTTTATGCACGGATTGGAGGAAATCGCCGGCGTCGATTACGTTCTGAATCCGGAACCCTCGGAATATATTGTAAACGGCGAACGGCGCGCTTATTATACGCATAATTTTTCTGCGGTTGCCGCGCAGCGCTACAGCCGGATCAAGGCGATTCCCGGCATGATCATGCAGACCGGCCGTCTGGGCCGCGCACCGTGTTACCTGTTCGACGCGCGCAGTCTTCGGGAAAATGCGCTGGCCCTGCTGCGCCGTGATCCGCACTTTTTTGTGCAAATGACGCAGTAATTTGATTCATTTTGACTTTTTTCTCCAAAGATCGGCAAGCCTATTGACTTTCCCCGGCGGCTATGGTATTTTAATTGCATAAAAATGCGATCCTGCGTTTTTGGGGTATTCGGAGGATCGTATGTATTTCGCGCAACACGAAAGGAAGGTAAACTTATGAGCAACACACCCTATGTCCAGCAGCCCGTTCCCGCGCAGCCGGCTCCCATGCCGCTGAAGCCGATGAACACCGAAAGAAAGCTCTGGAAATTCATCGTCTTTTCGATCATCACATGCGGTATTTATTCTATCGTATTCTGGTCCAGCATCGGCGAGGATCTGAACCTGACGGCTTCCAGACGCGACGGCAAAAAGACCATGCATTACTGCCTCATCTTCTTCCTCCTTCAGGAAATCACCTGCGGCATCATGGGTTTTGTCTGGTTCCATCAGATTTCCCAGCGCATCGGCGACGAAGCACGCGCACGCGGCTTCCAGACCGATCTCGGTTCCTCTACGTTCTGGCTCTGGGACGTCCTCGGCAGCTGCATTATTGTCGGTCCGTTCATCTATGTGAACAAGGTCTGCGAAGCGATGAACGCTATTGCTGCCAGCTACAACGCAAACGGTATCTGATCCTTTCGATTTGACTACGTATAACAAAAAGCTGTTCCTCTCCCCAAGGAACAGCTTTTTTGTCTTTATTTCCGGATCATCCGCAGCACGCGCGCGAGCAGCGAAGCGTCAAAATCCGGCTGAACGATGGGATCGCCGCCGAGAAGCCGCAGAACATAAACCAGAATAAACAACCCGGCAAAAAGCAAAATATACATGTTCTCCGCCCGTGCCGTCAGACGCAGTTTTCCGCTTTCCCGCAGCACAAGGTACAGCGCAGCGGGAATCAAAAGCGGAAACAGGGGATGAAACGAGAACGCCGTGCCGAAATCCGAAAAAACCGCCGCCAGCAGCGCCCGCGTCATGCCGCATCCGGGACAGGAAACCCCGAACAGATACCGGAACGGACAGTGGTAAAAAAGGATCAGTCCGGCGGCCGCCGCAGCCGTCCAGAGCAGAACCCGTTTCCAGCGCCGCCGCATCAGTACAGTCCCTCGCCGCGCCGTGCCCGGCGGATTACATGGAAATACGCGGGGATCAGAAACGAATCCGCCATCAGCCAGGCAATCGGCCCGGCAAAGCAGGCGGCGGAAAAGCCGAATACCGGCACGAGCAGCGCACCGGTCGCACCGCGCGCAACCATCTCAAAGACGCCGGCAAACATTGCCAGACGGCTGTACCCCATGCCCTGAATCGTCAGCCGCAGCACATTCACATAGGTGAGCGGAATCAGAAACAGGCCGCTCGTAATCAGATACTGATATGCGGAATCAATAATCGCGGCTTCCGATGTATCCACGAACAAAAGCAGCAGATATTTGCCGAAAAACACGATGACCAGCAGCGCAAGCACGGAATATACGATTCCGACAATGCCGCAGGCCTTCACGCCCTGACCGATCCGGTCTATCTTCCGCGCGCCGATATTCTGCCCGCTGTATGTCGACATGGTAACGCCCATTGCATCATATGCGCAGGCGAAGAACATGTACAGCTTGCTGCCCGCCGTAACACTGGCCACCGCCTGAGAGCCGAGCGAATTGACCGAAGCCTGCAGAATAACGCTGCCGATTGCCGTGATGGAGGTCTGCAGTGCCATCGGCAGGCCCATGCCGACAAGCCGGCGGACATACGGCGCCCGGATTCTGAAATCCCCGCGCGACATGCGCAGCACCTCGTAATGGCGGCCGGCATAAAACAGACAGGCCAGACCGGCAATCAGCTGCGCCGCAACCGTGGCCATGGCCGCGCCCGCCACACCGAGCGGAAGGAAAACGATCAGGACGATGTCCAGCACGATATTGATGACGGATGCCAGCACAAGAAACACAACCGGCGTGCGGCTGTCGCCGAGCGCGCGCTGAATCCCCGCGAGCATGTTATACAGGAAGGTGGCCGGGATACCGGCAAAAATGATGACGAGATACGCATAGGCGTCGTCGATGATATCTGCCGGCGTGCCCATCAGCTCCAGAATATTGCGGCAGAACACCACCGTCAGCAAGGTGAGCACCGCGCCGAAGCCGACACAGAGCCAGACCGCATTGCCGATGAAGCGGCGCAGCTCGTCATAATCCCGGCTGCCGAAGCGCTGCGCGACCGGGATGGAAAAGCCGCTGCACAGACCCAGACAGAACCCGATGATCAGGAACGTCACGGAGCCGGTTGAGCCGACGGCCGCCAGCGGGCCTGTGCCGAGCACGCGGCCGACAATGATGGTATCGACCATCGAATAAAACTGCTGGAACAGGTTGCCGAACAGAAGCGGAATCGTAAACCCGAGAATCAGCTTCATGGGCGAACCATGCGTCATTTCTTTTGTCATGAAAAACACTCGCTTTTATGGGAATTGCCGCGCCGGAAGCCGCGGACGCGCCTTCCTCACACCCGTAAAGTTTACCACCGCCCGGGGCATTTTGTATATCCCGCAAAACAGAAAAAAGGGCGGCCGAAGCCGTCCTTTTTATAGGTAAATTATTGAATCTGAAAGCAAACGCTTACATCTTCGAGATCTTGTCCGCCCAATCCAGCGCCTTCTTGATGTCCGCCTCGGTCGGGGTGCCCTTCTTGAAGAGGCCGCCCTTCACGGCGATGCCCAGCGGTTCGCCGACAGTCTCAACGCCGTTCTTCTTCATGGTTGCGATGATGCTGTCCAGACCGGCCGTGCTGCCCGTGCTGTTGAGGACATAGAATGCGACGCCCTTGGTTCTGGTCGGGTTGAGGTCCTTGCAGAAATGATCAACCGGGCCCGGGAGCTTGCCGTTCATCTCGATGCCGATGAAGACAACCTTCTCGCCTTCGCAGGGGTATGCCGGGGGAATCTGATCACATACGCACTGCATGACTCTGCCGATTTCGGATGCGATCGGCTGCACACTGCCGCCCTTGGAATAATGAAGTGACTTTGCTTTCATTTTTACTGCCTCCTGTTACTTCGCGGACCTGCTCGCGGTCCGTTTCACTCAAATTGTCATTGTATCTAATTATAGCACAAATGTGGGGAAAGGTATAAACAAAATGTTAATTTTTTTGTAAGGAAGCCGTAAGAATTCTTCGTGCGTGCTTTTTTTGCCGATTAGCCGGACAAATTGTCCATTTTGTCTATTTTTGCGGGCTATTTACAAACTATTCAAGAAAAGCTGTCTCAAAAAGCTTGTAAATCACCCTGAATTATACTATAATAATTGGCGTATAAGTGTTTCAAAACAACGGCGGACAGGGATTGGAACCGGCTGCATCTCCGGCCGTTTTCCCCTTTCCGCTCCCCTATTTTCCATATGGAGGTGATTTTTTGGCAAAAGAAGCTTTGGACGCCGTGAAAAACGCGGAACAGCAAGCCGCTGAGATTCTGGAAACCGCCGCACAGCGCTGCGCTGCGATCCGGCAGGACGCACAGCAGAAGGCGCAGGCGCTGACCGACGTGCGCATCCGGCAGGCAGGGGATGAGCGCGGCAAAGCGCAGGCCAAAGCCGAAGCGGACGCCGCTGCCCTGCAGCGCGCCGCACAGCAGGAGACTGACGCCCTCGCCGAAGCGATCCGTGCAAAAGCACAGGAAAACCGCGAGGAAACCGTCCGCGCGATTATGGAGAGGATCACCGGATGACGCGGCGTAAACACGAAAGGAGGGGATCCCGGTATGGCGGTAATGCCTATGAAGCGCATCTCCGTTTATGCGCTCAAAAACCGTCGTAAACAGATCCTGGAACTGATCCAGCGGCGCGGCGTTGTGGAAATCGACGACCGCAAAGCGGATGAAACCGTCTTTGCCCGGATGGATACCGTCCCCGCAAAGGCAAGATTTGAAAACAATGCAGCCTCGCTTCAGGCGGCACTCGAGGCGCTCGACAAGCTGGAGCCGCCCGAAAAATCCCTGTTTGCTTCGCTGAACGGGCGTGACCCGATTCCGCTTTCCAAATATGAGGAAACGGCGCAGCAGGCCGGCGAGCTTCTGAAAGCGGCGTCCCGCATCAATGTGCTTTCCAAGAAATGCGCGGAAAACCGCGCGGAGATTCTGCGTCTGCAGACGCAGATCCGGGCGCTTGAGCCGTGGATGAAGCTGGACATCTCGATGCGCACGATCAGCACCGCATCCACCTCGGTTTTCATCGGCTCGTTTCCCTCGGAATATACGGAGGAAGCGCTGCGGTCCATGATTGCCGAAGGCGCGCCGGAGGTTGACGGCGTCGAGGTGGAGATTCTGAGCGCCGGTGCCCAGCAGACCTGTGCTTTTCTGATGTGTCACATCGCGCAGGGCCTGAAGCTCGAGACGTATCTGCGTTCGATCGGCTTCACCTATCCGGCGGAACCGAGCAAAACGCCTCCCGCCGATCGCGCCCGGAAGCTGAACGGACGCATCGAAGCGCTGCAGGCGGAAATCGACGCCGCAGAAGCGGAGATCCGCACCTTCAAGGATCAGCGCGAAGCGATCCTGTATACCATTGATTATTTCACGATGCGCACCGAGAAATACGACGTGCTCGGCCGCTTGTGGCAAAGCCCGCATGTTTTCATCATCACGGGCTATGTGCCCGCCGAGAATGCCGATGCGCTGAAGACGGAGCTGGAAACGAAGCTGGAAGCGTATGTGGAGCTGACCGTGCCGGACGAAACCGACGACGTGCCGGTCAAGCTCAAAAACAGCGCGTTTTCCGCGCCAGTTGAGGGCGTTCTGGAAAGCTACAGCATGCCGGGCAAGAAGGAGATCGACCCGAGCACCATCATGGCGGTCTTCTATTATTTCCTTTTCGGCATGATGCTTTCGGATGCGGGCTACGGCCTGCTGATGGTCCTTGGCTGCGGCTTTGTTCTTTGGAAATTCAAAAACATGGAGGAAGGCCTCAGAAAGACGCTTACGATGTTCCTGTACTGCGGCATTTCCACGACCTTCTGGGGCATCCTGTTCGGCAGCTTTTTCGGCGATGCCGTCACAGTGATCGGCAAAACATTCTTCAATGTCGATGTGGGCATTCCGGCGGTCTGGTTTGTTCCGGTGGAGGAGCCGATGCGGCTTCTGATGTTCTCGTTTCTCGTCGGCATCATCCATCTTTTTGCCGGTCTCGGCGTGCAGTTCTATCAGCTTGTCCGGCAGGGCAAATGGAAAGACGCAATCTATGACGTCATTTTCTGGTACATGCTGGTCGGCGGCGGTATTCTTTACCTGCTGTCCATGCAGATGTTCGCCGACATGGTTGCGCTCTCGTTCACGCTGCCGGCGGCGGTCGGCAATGCGGGGGCCATTGCGGCGGGCATCGGCGCAGTCGGCATCGTATTCACCTCGGGACGTGCCTCACGCAATCCCGGCAAACGCCTGCTGAAGGGCCTGTACGGCCTGTACGGCGTTTCAAGCTATCTGAGCGACATTCTCTCGTATTCGAGACTGCTTGCGCTCGGCCTTGCGACGGGCGTCATCGCCTCGGTTTTCAACCAGATGGGCGCCATGCCCGGCAACAATCCGCTCGGCGTCATCATCTTTATCTTCGCCTTTGTCGTCGGGCATACACTGAACCTCGGCATCAATGTGCTCGGCGCGTATGTGCACACGAACCGCCTGCAGTTTGTCGAATTCTTCGGCAAATTCTACGAGGGCGGCGGGCGCAAATTC
>JBJEOO010000116.1:0-2877 GCA_051880755.1 Hominenteromicrobium sp. | reverse complement strand
GAGCATCTGGATCCGCTCGAGAATGTTTTCGCCGTGCTGCCCTATTATATTGAACAGGGCGAGATTTCTCTGGCGCGCGCCGAATGTCTGCTTGCCCAAAACGTGACGGAACACATTCTGAAAACCGAACGCGTTACGCTGGAAAACCTGCTCTGAAAGCAAAAAAACGGCGCTCCGGAAATCCGGAACACCGAAGGGTACAGGTTCTGCTTATTTATTGCGCTCAGCCTTGATTTTATTGAGTTCTTCCATGAACGTATTGATATCCTTGAACTGCCGGTAAACCGACGCAAAGCGCACATAGGCTACCTCGTCCACAGCCTTGAGCTTTTCCATGGCATAGGTGCCGATCATATGGGACGGCACTTCGCGGTCCAGCGAATTCTGGAGAAGCGTCTCAATCTCATCGACAATATGCTCGAGCGTCTCAATGGAAACCGGGCGCTTTTCGCACGCACGCAGAAGACCGTTTAAAAGCTTATTGCGGTCAAAAGCTTCGCGGGATTTATCCTTTTTGACGACGACAACCGGCACCGTTTCGATGACCTCATACGTCGTAAAGCGCTTGGAGCATTTCAGACACTCGCGGCGGCGGCGGATGCGCTCTCCCTCATCCGTCGGTCTGGAATCGATAACTTTGCTTTCGCTGTATCCGCAGTAGGGACACTTCATGGAAATCCCTCCAAAATTTAGATCGAACCCTTATGAATATCATTATTATACTACATAATCCCGCAAAAAATCAAGCAAATTACGGCATTTTCTCACCAAAAATCCTGTTCACGAAGGAAAGGGATGCTTCCAGCGCGGCATCATCCCGTATGGCCGGTCGATAGACCTCCGTGATAATGTCCCCGGCATATCCGAGCGCCGCAAGGCTGTCCCGCAGAATGCGGAAATCATACGTTCCTTCGCCCGGCAGCAGGCAGCTTTCCGTCTTTGTATGATCACTCAGATGAATATGCACAAGGCGCTCGCCCATTGCGCTGCACATAGCGGCCGGATCAACCCCGGACATCACAGCCTGTTTGGTGTCGAGTACAAAAGCACACTCGCTGCCGAGCGCGCGGCGCATTCCGCGGATGAATTCCGTCTTTGAGCTGCGGAACTGCCGCACATTTTCCTGCGCAACCGTAATGCCGAAGGTCTGCCCAAGGCGATACAGCTCGTGATACCGCGCGTAATACGCTTCATCGGACAGTGAGCCGGAGCCGATTCGCTGCCCGTGCAGCACGAGAATCCGCGCGCCGATGCGTTCTGCGGCTTCCATATATTTTTTGTAAAAATCAAAGCCTTCTTTTGTTCTGCGGTCGTAGCGTTCAAACAGCAGCATGGATTCCATGGCGGATGTAAACGGATGTACGGATACGATGCGGAAGCCGTGGTCTGCCTGCAGCCGATTCAGCAGCGCGCAGAAATCCGGGGACATCTCTCCGCATGAATTGAAGAAGATTTCAAACAATGTATAGCCGAGGCCGGATAAATGTACCAGCGCCTTTTCCGTTTCCATCGGATACAGCGAAGCGGCTGAGATACCGGTTTGCATCATGACGCCCTCCCTTTCCGGACAATTCCGTCTGTGTTCCCTTCGTATTATAAATTATACCGCCGTCCGCGCCGATTATCAACCAAAAATCTTGATTTACGCCGCACGATTGAGTATAATGAAATGGATTATGAAGTTCAGGGAGATTTACTATGGCAATACTGACGGTCAACAACATAAAAAAGATGTTCGGCACCGATACCATCATACAGGACATTTCCTTCGAGGTGCAAAAGGGCGACCGGATCGGCTTGGTCGGCATCAACGGTTCAGGAAAGACCACCTTGTTCAAGGTTTTGAACGGTGAATACAGTGCGGATGAAGGCAGCTTTACCCCCGCCCGCGATACCTCCATCGGTTATATGGAGCAGCATGTCTGCCGGGATATGGAAAAGCCGGCCTTCGACGAAGTGATGACTGTTTTTGCCCCGCTGCTCAGAATGGAAGCGGAAATGGAACGGCTCACGGCCGAAATCGCCGCGGTGCCGGAGAATATCGATGCGCTGATCGTGAAGCAGACGGAGCTGAACGACCGCTTCATCGCGGAGGGCGGCCTGACCTGCCGCAATCGTGCAAAGAGCACGCTGATCGGCCTCGGCTTTGCACCGGAGCAGATTTACGCGCCCATCGGCGTTCTGAGCGGCGGCCAGAAGGCGAAGATTCAGCTTGCCAAAATGCTGCTCGGCGAATCGAACCTGCTTCTGCTCGACGAGCCGACCAACCATCTGGATATTCCCTCCGTGGAATGGCTGGAGGATTTTCTCAGAAACTACAGCGGCTCCTATATCGTGATTTCGCACGACCGTTATTTTCTCGACGCGGTTACAAACCGCACCTTTGAGATCGAGAATACGCGCCTGACGGAATACAAGGGCAACTACACGAAATTCCTCCATTTGAAGGAAGAAAATCGGCTTGCCATGCAGCGCGTTTACGACAATACCCAGCGTGAAATCAAGCGCATTGAGGGGATCATCGAGCAGCAGAAACGATTCAATCAGGAGCGCAACTATATCACCATTGCCAGCAAGCAAAAGTCCATCGACCGCCTCGAAGCCACGCTTCAGAAGCCGGAGGACGAGCCGGATACCATTCGATTTCAGTTCAAGGCCAGCCAGCGCGGCGGCAACGATGTGCTGATGGCCGAGGACCTTTCGCTTCAATTCGGCGAAAACCGGCTGTTCCGGAATGTCAATCTGGAGATCAAGCGCGGTGAAAAAGTTTTTCTGATTGGCCCGAACGGCTGCGGAAAGACCTCGCTGCTCAAGATTCTTCTGGGCATTTATAAGGAAACCGGCGGTGAGCACCGTTTCGGCGCAAATATTGACGTC
>JBJEOO010000115.1:0-2923 GCA_051880755.1 Hominenteromicrobium sp. | reverse complement strand
CGGAGTCTGTCGCTCTATCCAACTGAGCTACAAGCGCATATTTTATTCTTCGTTGCGGCGGTGCTCCTTGCGGCGGCTGCTGCGCAGAAAGTCAAAGATCTGCCGGCGCTCTGCGGGCTTTGCGGACCGATAAAAAGCCAAAAGCTGCCGTTCCTCAGAGGAAAGATCCTGAACGGCCTCGCTCAGATAGCGTTCTTTGCGGCGGACCGCAGCCTTCACCGGCTCGCGCGGCTCACCGAAAGCGAGGGGATCCGAACTGTCTGCGTGAAAACCGAGCAGTGTGTCCAGAGAAATGCTGTACAGATCGGCCAGACGCATCAGGTCGAAAATGACAGGAACGGTTTTTCCGGTTTCGTAATAGGTGTAGGTGGAACGCTCGACGCCGAGAATATTCGCAATGTGATTCTGCGAATACCCGTTTTCTTTGCGGAATTTCCTGAGCCGTTTGCCCAAAAGAAGCTTCGCATCCATATCCATCGATCATTCACCGCCCCGCTGCCGTACATCCCTTTAAGTATGTACAACGCTGCGCGGAAGTTTCCCCACAGCGCTTGACCATTATAGTATGGCACGTTGTGCACTGCACGGAACTGTGAAAATAGCTCACAAATCAGAGTGGACAAACGGAGCGGAAATCCGGCTTGAATTCCACAAGGGAAAGTATATCACACGGAGGGCGAGAATCCTGTCGAAATCCGTTGTCAAAATCTTTCACCTGTTCAAAAGGCGCCGAATGTGCCCGGCGCCTTTTGCCGGCCAGCTTCAGCGGCCCAGAATATCCTTCGTCAGCTCGTCGTCGCCGGTCAGCGCCGCAAGCAGCAGGTTATAGATGCGCTGCGGATCGCGGTGGAAATTCTTTTTGACGACGCGGGCCTGATAGAGATCCGGAACATAAACGGTCAGGCTCATCAGTTCCATATCGCCGCCGGAAATGTGGCAGGTGACATTGTAGCCGTTGTCGGTGCGCGCTGTGGTCACGGTATTCTCGCGTTCGATTTTTGCGGAGGCCAGCATGGACATTGCGGCGGAAATCGCCTTGTCACGCACGGAAAGCGGCAGGAGTACGTCCAGATTATCCGCGACGCTTCGGCCCTGCGGCTCCAGCACATAGGTGCCGTCCTCCTCCCGGCGGATGTTGCCGAGGGAGACAAGCGCGGAAAGCGCATCGTTTACCTCAAAATAATTGGCAAGCGCTTTTTCCTGCATCACACGGATGATATCCTCGCCGGAAAGCGGAGCATCCACACTTTTCAGCAGATAACAAATCAGAATGCGGATATCGCTTTTGGAGCGCAGTCCGCCCGGCGCAACGCCGCCCGTAAAGGCATCAAATTCCATAAAGCAGCAACTCCTCTCAAATGATTAAATATAGCTGATGGATTTCCATTTGCCGCGCGCAAAACGCACGACAAAGCATATGGCACGGCAGAGCCAGTCGATACACATGGCGACCCAAATGCCGATGACGCCCATATCAAAGTATACCGCAAGAATGTAGCTGAATGCAATGCGGAAAATCCACATGGAGAACAGGGAAACAAGCATCGTGAACCGCACGTCGTTTGCCGCGCGCAGCGCGTTCGGCAGCGTAAAGGCAAAGGGCCAGATGACGATGCAGCAAACGCCGTGAACGATAAAGACGTCGAGCGTCAGCTCAGCCGTTTCCGGGGAAAGGGCATAGAAAGAAAGAATGTTCCGGCTGAACAGCAGCATGAAGGCGGTCATCACCCAGGTTGCAAGGAAAGCGAGCAACATCAGCTTTTTCGTGTATTTTTTCACACCGTCGTAATCCTTCGCGCCGACGCACTGTCCGACGACCGTGACCATCGCCATGCCGATTGCCTGCCCGGGAATGATCTGAATGGAGGCCAGATTTCCCGCAACGGCGTTGGCTGTGATGGAAACCGTGCCGAAGCCGGCAACGATGCTGGCGACCAGAATTTTGCCGATCTGGAAAATACTGTTTTCCAGACCGTTCGGAACGCCGATCTGCAGAATGCTTTTGACCATGGGCCAGTTGAACTCGATTTTGTGCAGCTCGTCATAATAAATGACCCGGCCGCGGTTGAGCAGCAGAAGCGTGACGACAACCGCGCCGACAACGCGGGAAACCAGCGAAGCGGTTGCCGCACCGGCAACACCCATGTGGAGCGCATAGATCAGCAGCGCGTTGCCGCCGACATTGAGAATATTCATCAGGATGGAAATATACATGGAGGTTTTGGAATCGCCCATCGCGCGGAACAGCGCCGCACCGGCGTTGTAAACGCCGAGGAAGGGATAAGAGATGGCCGAAAGCAGAAAATAGATCTGCGCGTTCGCCATGACGTCCGGCTCGATTGCACCGAAAATCAGGCGAAGCGCCGGGTTGCGGAAAACAACGGCAAGCACGCCGAGCACGGTGGAGAGTGCAAGGACGGAATAGAAAAGCTGTTTCGCAGCCGAACAGGCGTTGTACCGCTCGCCGCGGCCGATATACTGGGATGCAATGACGGCGCCGCCGGTTGCCAGAGAAGAGAAGATCATGATCAGCAGAAAATTGATGGAATCCACCAGCGAGATACCGGAAACCGCCGCCTCACCGCAGGAGGAAACCATCACCGTATCCGCAATGCCGATCGTGACGGCAAGCATCTGTTCGACGATCAAAGGGATAATCAGATTGCGCAGACTTTTGTTGGAAAACACGTTTTCGCCCCGTTTCTATTATTACAAAGAAAATTTTACTATTTTTCGTCCGGCTTTGCAACAGTTTTTTTCGTATGCCCCAAAACCGCCCCGGAAGGAGCCGGTGAGGGGGACGGCAGGCACAAAAATTAAAAATTTTTTAAAAGTGCATTGCGAAATAACGAATTTCATGGTAATATATAAGCAATTCTGATAAAATGCGGGAATGTGGTGTTTTTCAGGGTTTCATTACATT
>JBJEOO010000114.1:0-2923 GCA_051880755.1 Hominenteromicrobium sp. | reverse complement strand
TCTGCAGCGCGCCGAGACCTGGGGCGTAACCAATCAGTTCACGCTCAAGAACTATCTGGACATTCTCGAGCCGGTCTATCTGCAGACCTTCGCGGAATCCTTCAAGCTCGCGATTCTCAGCACGGTGCTGATCATGCTGATCGGCTATCCGTTCGGCTATTTCATGGCCAAGCTGACCGCCAAGTGGAAAAAGCGCACGATGATGCTTCTGATGATCCCGTTCTGGACCAGCTCGCTGATCCGCCTGTACGGCTGGATCATCATTTTCCGTGCAAACGGTGTGCTGGATAAAATCCTGATGGGCCTGCATATTACGGACGCCCCCTTGAAGCTGCTGTACACCTATCCGGCGGTGGTTGTCGGTATGGTCTACGCGCTGCTGCCGTTCATGATTTTCGCCGTATATTCGAGCGCAGAGAAGCTGGACTGGAGTCTGATCGAGGCGGCACGCGACCTTGGCGCATCCCGCATTCAGACCTTTCTGACGGTGACGCTCAAGCTGACGCTGCCCGGCCTGCTCTCCGGCGTGATTCTCACGTTTATTCCGTCGATGGGCCTGTTCTTTATTGCCGATATTCTCGGCGGCAACAAGGTCGTGCTGGTCGGCAGCCTGATTCAGGATCAGCTCATGAAGGCGCACAACTGGCCGTTTGCGGCGGCGCTCGCCGTCATCCTGACAATCCTCACCAGCATCATGATTGCGCTGTACCGGAAGATTTCCGGCGTAAAGGATCTGGAAGGCATTGTGTAAGCCGTGCCGTGTGCGTCATACCCGGCCAAAGCCGGCGGCTTCCGCATTCAAAGCAAATTTTTTGAACGACAGAAAAGACAGAAAATAAGAAGGGGAACAGGAACAGATGAAAAACAGAACAAAGCTTCCGAATCTATATCTTGCCGTAATTCTGATCCTGATGTATGTGCCGATCATACTCGTCATCCTGTACTCGTTCAACGAAAGCAAGATCAGCTCGGTATGGGACGGCTTTTCGCTCAAATGGTACGCGGAGCTGTTCCGCGACCGCGCGCTGTTTGAATCACTCGTCAACAGCATCGTGCTCGGCGTGACCTCCTCGCTTGCGGCGGCCGTCATCGGCACACTCGGCGCCGTCGGATCCTCCAAGGTGGAGCTTCGGGGAAAGGGCGTCGTGGAATATATTTCGACGCTGCCGATCATGATTCCGGAGATCATTCTGGGCATGGTATTCATGGCGTTTTTCTCCCTGCTCGGCCTGCCGTTCGGCATGACGACGCTGATTATCGCGCACACGGCTTTCTGTATTCCGTATGTCTTTATGCTCGTCAAGGCGCGCCTTGTCGGCATGGACAAAAGTCTCGAGGAAGCCGCGCTCGACCTCGGCGCATCGAAAACACGCGCGTTTTTCGATATTGTACTGCCGCTGATCGCCCCGGCCATCGCTTCCGGCATGCTGCTCTCGTTTGCGATGAGCTTTGACGACGTCATCATCAGCGTTTTTGTAACAGGCGTCAATTCCAACACGCTGCCGCTGAAAATCTATTCGCAGCTTAAAACCGGCGTAACACCGAAGATCAACGCGCTGTGCACCTTGATGTTCGCCGCCACGCTCCTGCTCTGCGGCCTTTCCATGCTGCTGAGCCGTGAGAAAAAGGGGCAAAAGCCGTAAATCTGGCGGATTCCGCTTCAGATACAGTTCTATTCAGAAAAGGGGTAATAAAAATGAAAAAAACACTGGCCATTCTTCTGGCGCTCGCGCTTCTTGTCGTCTCTCTGGCGGCCTGCGGCGGCTCGGGCAGCACTGCCTCCGGAGAAACCTCCGCAGCACAGGAAAGCTCCGGCGCGGCTGAAGGCGGCTCCGACGAGCTGGTTCTCTACACTTGGGAGGGCATGTTCCCGCAGGAGGTGCTCGACGCGTTTGAAGCCGACACCGGCATCAAAATCAATTATGTCAACTTTGACACCGATGAAACGATGCTCGCAAAGCTTGAATCCGCGAACGGCGGCGATTACGATATTGTCATTGCGGATGACTATATCATTGAAACAGCCGTCTCCGAAGGTCTTGTAACCGAACTGGACAAGGCGCAGATCCCGTCCTTTGGAAACATTAACCCGGTCTATCAGGGTCAGTACTATGATCCGGAGGACAAGTACACGGTGCCGTACGGCGCCGGCGTGCAGACCATCGTATACGACCCGAGCCTTGTGGATATTGAAATCACGGGCTATGCCGACCTGTGGGATGCGTCTCTGAAGGACAGCATCGGCATCACGAGCAATTTCCGAGTGATGAACGGCATGGCGCTGAAGGTGATGGGCGAGAGCTACAACACAGACGACGTCGCCACCATTGAAAAGGCGGGCGAGAAGATGCTGGAGCTTGCGCCGAACATCCGCCTGATCAAGGACGACAACATTCAGGATGATCTGCTTTCCGGCGAAATCAGCACGGCCGTCATGTACACCTCGCAGGTAACGATGGCGATGCTCGCGAACCCGGAGCTGAAGATCGTCTACCCGAGCGAGGGCATCGGCTTCGGCATCATGGGCATGTTCATTCCGAGCGCGGCGCCGCACAGCGACGCGGCCTACAAGTTCATGGAATACATTCTGGACCCGGAGGTTGCGGCACAGTGCTTTGAGTATCTCGGCTACTACTGCACAAACCTTGCGGCCGAGGAATACATCCACGACGAATTCAAGGCCTTCCTCACGCTGCCGGAGGACTTCAACGGCGATTCCGAAATGATCGGCAATATCTCCGCGGAGGCTGAGGAAGCACACGCAAAGGCCTGGACCGAATTCAAAGCCGCAACCGGCAACTGAGCGGGCGGGTACGACCCGCCGCGAAGTCGCGGAGTCGCTCGGTTTCCTCGCTTTGCCGGTGTGGGAAACAACCTGAGCAAACGCGTACGGCCGTAACTTCCGGGCGGTAAATTGTTCCTG
>JBJEOO010000113.1:0-2926 GCA_051880755.1 Hominenteromicrobium sp. | reverse complement strand
AAGGCTACGGCATGAATATCGGCGCCGTGGAGCATCTGGCTTCGCTCGGCGTCACGCTGATTGTCACGGTGGATAACGGCATTTCGTCCGTCCGGGAAGTGGAGCGCGCGGGTGAGCTTGGCATGGATGTCGTCATCACCGACCATCATCGTCCGCAGGCCCAGCTTCCGCAGGCTGCAGCGGTTGTCGATGCTTACCGTGCGGATGATGAAAGCCCGTATAAGGATTTTTCCGGTGCGGGTATTGCCTTCAAGCTTTTGATGGCGCTGGAAGAGGGTGCAGGCGATGTGGACGATCTGCTCGGGACATACGGCGACCTTGCGGCAATCGGCACCATCGGCGATATTGTGCCGCTGACCGGTGAGAACCGCACGCTGATCCGCGCCGGCCTTCAGATGCTTTCGGAGAGCGACCGGCCCGGGGTCCGCGCGCTGCTCGCGGATTCGGGCTTTTCAGGCAAACAGCTTACGGCCACCAATGTGGCGTTTACGCTGGTGCCGCGCATCAATGCGACGGGCCGCATGGGGTCGCCGGATCGTGCGGTGCGGCTTCTGATCAGCGGATATGAGGACGAGGCGGAGCAGCTTTCCGCCGAAATCTGCGCGGATAACGAGGAGCGGCGCCGCGTGGAGGCCGCCATTTCCGAAGCGGCGATGGCGGATATTGAAGCGCGCGGCCTTGCAAACGACCGTGTGATTGTGGTGGACGGCGCGGACTGGCACCACGGCGTGATCGGCATTGTGGCCTCGCGCATTACGGACCGCTACGGAAAGCCCTGTCTGGTGCTTTCACGCGGTACCGGGGAGGCCAAGGGCAGCGGACGCAGCGTGGAAGGCTTTTCCCTGTTTGAAGCGGTCTGCGCGTGCGGAGAGCTGCTGACCAAATACGGCGGGCATCCCATGGCGGCGGGCGTCACGCTTCCGGTTGACCGCATCGAGGCCTTCCGCTCGGCAATCAACCGCTACGCTGCGGAGCACTATCCGCAGATGCCGGTGCAGTCGGTCGTGCTGGACTGCAAGCTGAATCCCGCAGCGCTTTCCGTTTCCATGGTGGAAAATCTGACGCGGCTGGAGCCTTTCGGAAACGGCAATCCGCAGCCCGTATTCGGGCTTTACAATATGGAACTTTGTGAGATCACGCCGGTGGGCGGGGGCGGGCATCTTCGGCTGACGCTTGAAAAAAACGGCGCGGTGATTACGGCGATGCGCTTTGGAATGAAGCCGGAGGATTTCCCGTTTGCGCGCGGGGACCGGCTGGATCTCGCGGTACAGCTCGAAGCGCGGGCCTACCGCGGGCAGCAGTCGCTGACGGTGATCGTACGCGATATCAAGCCTTCGGCATTCGATACGCAGAAAAACATCGACGCGATGGCAAGCTATACAAACTGGCTGCGCGGGGAGGCAATGACCGCAGCGGACAAAGCGCGGCTTTATCCGGACCGCGCGTGCCTTGCGGCCATCTACCGCGCGCTTCGCGCCAAGGCAGGCGAACCGGTGAATATCATCCGGTTTACGGCGCAGCTCGGCACGGAAAGCACGGTCGGCCGGCTGCTGGTCGCCCTGAAAGTTTTTGAAGAACGCGGGCTGGTGCACAGCACCGTGGACGGCAGCCGGCTTACGGCGGAAATTCTGGAAACCAACGGCAAAACCGATATTACGCGATCCCCGGTGCTCGCGGCGCTTATGTGATGCGGACGGGGACGGAGCAGGAGAGATTGAGTATGGCAGAAACATCCAAAACGTATGCGGATCTGGTGAAGCTTGCCGAGGCGAGCGACAAGGAATACGACCTTGCCCTGATTGAAAAAGGCTATGAATTTGCACGGAAAGCGCATCAGGATCAGGTTCGCCGCTCCGGCGAGCCGTATATTATCCATCCCATCGCCGTGGCATGCAAGCTGGTGGAGTTCGGCATGGATACCCCTTCGGTTGTGGCCGGACTTCTGCACGACGTTATCGAGGATACGCCGTGCACCTATGAGGATATCGCGAAGAATTTCGGCAAGGAAATTGCGGATCTGACCGACGGCGTCACGAAGATCGGCAAGATTCCGTTTTCCTCCCGCGAGGAACAGCAGGCGGAGAACCTACGCAAAATGCTGATGGCGATGTCGGAGGATATCCGCGTCATCATCATCAAATTTGCGGACCGCATGCATAATCTGTCGACGCTGGAATATGTTGCCCCGCAGAAGCAGCGCGATAAGGCGCTTGAATGTCTGGAAGTGTACGCGCCGATTGCGCACCGGCTCGGCATGCGCAAGGTTAAGGAGTACATGGAGGACGTCTCGCTGAAATATCTCGATCCGGTCGCCTATCATGAGATTGAGGAGAATCTGGAGGCGCGCAGCACAAAGCGCAAGCAGTTTGTGGAAAACACCAAGGAAATGATCCGCGCGCGCATTGAACCGCTGATTCCCGGCGTGTATATCGAAGGGCGCGTCAAAAGCATCAACGGCATTTACCGCAAAATGTTCGTGCAGGGCAAGAGCTTTGACGAAATTTACGATGTTTTCGCTCTGCGCGTCATCGTCGATTCCATTATCGATTGCTATAACGTGCTCGGCATCATCCACGATATGTTCACCCCGCTTCCGAACCGCTTCAAGGATTATATCTCCACGCCGAAGCAGAATATGTATCAGTCGCTTCATACGACGGTCATCAGCAAGGAGGGCATTCCGTTTGAAGTGCAGATCCGTACCTGGGAGATGCACCATACGGCGGAATACGGCATCGCGGCGCACTGGAAATACAAGCTCGGCATGACGAGCGGCAACGAAAAGCCCGATTCGCTTGAAGCGCGCCTGCAGTGGATCCGCAATATGCTGGATAATCAGTCGGAAAGCGAGGATGTCACCGATCTGGTGCGTTCGATCAAGACGGATCTTTCTCCCGAGGAGGTTTTTGTCTTTACCCCGAAGGGC
>JBJEOO010000112.1:0-12904 GCA_051880755.1 Hominenteromicrobium sp. | reverse complement strand
ATCCGCGTATTGTCGAATTCCGCGATGAGCTTCCGAAAACGATCAGCGGCAAGATCCGCCGTGTAGAGCTGAAAGGCTGATTATAAGATTTTTCCGGACTGAGCCGCCGTGCAGCAGAGCTGCACGGCGGCTTTCGGTATTCTTCAAAGATTATTAACGGTCTGTTCACGGATTGAGAAGCCGCAAAAATTATAATAAAATGGGCGGAAAGGCTTGTTTCCGCGCTGAAATGTATGGCAGAAGAAGGATTTGAATATGGAAAACATCGGAGAAAATCTACCGCTTTTGAAGGGCGCAAAGCTCAGCGAGCAGCGGGTGCTGCTGATTGTGAATCCGTGCGCGGGGCGCATGAAGGGGAAAAAATATGCGGACATGCTGGAAGAACGGCTGCGCAGCGGCGGCGCGGCGGTGGACCGCCGGGAGACAACCGAGTGGGAAAACGGCGCAGGCTATGCGGCGCAGGCCGCAGAGACGAACCGCACGCGCATCGTATGCATCGGCGGCGACGGCACGCTGAACGCCGTGATCAACGGCGTGCTCAGCCGGGGCATCTGCCTGCCGATCACGTACATTCCCGCAGGAACGACAAACGACTTTGCGCAGACGCTGAAGATCCCGAAACGCGCTTCCGAAATGCGCGCCGCGCTGACCGGCGGACGGGATGTGGAGATTGACGCGGGGCAGTTCAACGACAGCTATTTTTCCTATGTCGCCTCGTTCGGCGCGTTTACGAAATGCTCCTATGCGACGCCGCGCAGCATGAAGCGGCTTCTGGGGCATCTCGCGTATGTGCTGGAGGGCATCAGGGATGTTGCGGCGCTGGAGGCCCGTCCGATCACGGTGGAAACCGCCGCGCGGACCTTTGAAGGCGAGTACGTTTTCGGCGCGTTCAGCAACACGGTGTCCATCGGCGGCATGCTGAAATACGACAGCGGCTTGGTGGACATGAACGACGGCAGGCTGGAGATGCTTTTGATCCGCAAGCCGGAGACGCTCGGCGACGTGCACCGCCTGATTCACGCGCTTACGGTGGGAGATTTTGACGATCCGCTTTTTGACTTCGCCTCGGCGGAAGCGTTCTGCATGCACAGCGCGGCAGGCTTTGATTGGTCGGTGGACGGCGAGCACGCCGAAAGCGGCTGTGAGACGCAGATCCGCTGCGTGAAAAGCGCTGTGCGGATTACGGTTCCGGCGCGAAAATAAGTTGATTTTTTTGGAAAAGCGTGTATAATAGCTAATGACTGTTCGGCGGAAAAGTTTGTGATTTTCCCGTGCAGAGAAAGGAGGGAGGGCGTTGTCCGCCTCACCCGAAGTAAAGTCTCCCAAAATGGCCGAGACGGTCGGCACGATTATCCGGGATCATATCGCGTACAGAAAGCAGATTTTCAAGCTCGCGGGTTCCGACCTGCGCCGTACTTACCGCGCGTCCGCGCTCGGCTGGGCCTGGGCGATCATCAAGCCGCTGGTCACCATTTTTGTCTACTGGTTCGCCTTTGACATCGGTCTGCGCAAGGGCGGCGATATTGCCGGCTATCCTTTCGTTCTGTGGCTGATCTGCGGCATTGTGCCGTGGTTTTACATGAGCGAAATGCTGACGCTCGGCACGGAGTGTATTCTGCGCAACCGCTATCTGGTCACGAAAATGAAGTATCCGGTTTCGACGATTCCGACCTTCACAAGTATTTCCAAGTTTTCGGTGCACCTGATTCTGGTGGGCATCACGCTGGTGATCTTTATCCTGACCGGTCATTACCCCACGGTGTACATGCTTCAGCTTCCGTTTTATATGCTGTGCAACTTCCTGTTTTTCACGGGCTGGGCGCTGTTTGCCGCGCCGATCGCGGCGATCAGCACGGACTTTTCCAATCTGGTCAAGTCGTTTGTCACAGCGATTTTCTGGCTTTCCGGCATCCTGTGGGAAGTGGATTCCATGCACAACGAGCTGGCGCGCAGGCTTCTGATGATGAATCCGGTCACCTTTATCTGCAACGGCTACCGCAACTGCTTTATTTATGAGACATGGTTTTTTGAACAGCCGAAGCGTCTGCTCTACTTCGGCATTTGGCTCGTCCTGATTTATGTGCTGGGCTTCTGGAGCTACCGCCGCACGCGCAGCGAAATGGCGGATGTCCTTTGAGGTGGTCCCATGAACGACATTGCAATTCGGTTCACAAACGTATCCAAAATCTATAAGCTGTATTCAAGCAGCCGGCGCCGTCTGCTCGGCCTGTTTTTCAAGCGTGTGCCGCACAAGACGAAAAAAGCCGTGGTGGATATGAATCTCACGATTCATCGCGGCGAATCGGTCGCTGTGCTTGGGCGCAACGGCGCGGGCAAATCAACGATGCTCAAGATGATTACCGGCGTTACCTTCCCGACCTCCGGAGAGATCGAGGTCAACGGCATTGTCAGCGCGCTGCTTGAGCTGACCAGCGGCTTTGATCAGGAATTCACCGGCCGCGAGAATATCTACCTCAAGGGCCGCATTCTCGGCCTCAGCGATGATGAAATCGCGAAGCTGGAGCCTGAAATTGTGGAATTTGCGGAGCTGGAGGAGTATATTGATCAGCCGGTACGCACATACTCCAGTGGTATGAAGGCCCGGCTCGGCTTTTCCATCTGCGTAAACATCAATCCGGAAATCCTCATTGTGGACGAGGCGCTTTCCGTAGGCGACCGCGCATTCCGCGAGAAATGCATCCGCAAGATTCAGGAGATCATGCAGGGCGATATCACGATGCTGTTCGTCACGCATGCCACCGAAACGGCGCGCGAGTTCTGTAAGCGCGGCGTGGTCATGAAGGCCGGCCGCATTGTGTTCGACGGAGACATCGATGCGGCGATCCGTTACTACAATACAAAATACTGACGCTTTACCGGCGTTTGAAAGGAATTTTTTATGAAAAAACTGTTTGCTCTGGCGCTGGCCGTCGTTCTGGCCCTTTCTCTGGCCGCCTGCGGAACAAAAGAGACCGGCGAAACGATTTCCGGCGCGTTGCCCGAGATCGTGGATCGCCTGTATGACAAGGTTGATGTGGACGACGAAACGCGCGAGTTCCTCAAGACGGGCTTGATGACGACGGATATTCCGGCGGAAAATCTGGAATATTTCTTCGGCGTGTCGGACGTGGATTTCGAGGAAGCCGTGGCGAGCGAGCCGATGATCAACGCAAAGGCTTTTTCGGTCTGTCTGATGCGGGTATCCGACGGCACGGATATCGAAGCCCTCAAGGCGGAAATCCGCGAAAAGGCAAACCCGAATAAGTGGATCTGCGTCGGCGTGGATCCCGGCGATGTGCGCGTGGAAAGCGTCGGCAATCTTATCCTGCTGATTATGGCGGAGAATTCCGAAAAGTACAGCGAGGCGTTCTACGCACTGGCCGAATAAAACGTCTTGGAGCTTCGCAGCATCTGCGAAGCTCCTTTTGTAACCGGAAAAGGGGGTTCCCATGGTCTTTTCCAGCCTGCCGTTCCTGTATTTCTTTCTGCCGGCGGCGCTGCTGCTCGGCCTGGCTGCGCCGCGGCGCGTTCGCAATGCCGCGCTGCTTGTGCTGAGCTTGCTCTTTTATTTTTTCGGGGAGCCGCGGTTCACGGCTCTTCTGCTTATTACGGCCGCTGCCGCGTGGGGATGCGGGCTTTGGGCGGAAAAGCGGGGCGGACGCCTGCCGCTCCTCGCAGTCTGTGCCTTATCGCTCGGGCAGCTTGTATATTTCAAATATGCGGATTTTCTGATCGGTACGGTGAACGGCGTCTTCGGCGCCCGGCTGCCGCTGCTGCATCTGGCGCTGCCCATCGGCATCAGCTTTTATACGTTTCAGGCGATCAGCTATGTGGCGGATGTTTCGGCCGGCCGCGTTGCGGCTGCGCGCAATCCGATTGACTTTGCCGCTTACCTGACCTTTTTTCCGCAGCTCATCGCGGGGCCTGTCGTCCGGTACAGCGACGTGCAGGGGGCGATCCGGGAGCGCCGCGTGACGCTCTCCGGCTTCTCCGCCGGCGCGGTGCGCTTCTGTGTGGGGCTGGGCAAAAAGGTGCTGCTCGCGAACGTGCTGGCCGAGGCGACGGCGGACTTCGCCGCGGCGCAGACGCAGACCGTCCTGTACACTTGGCTGTACGCGCTCTGCAATGCGCTGATGATCTATTTCGATTTTTCGGGTTACAGCGATATGGCCATCGGGCTGGGGCGCATGTTCGGCTTTGATTTTCCGGAGAATTTCCGGTATCCGTTTGCGTCCCGCTCCGTCTCGGAATTCTGGAGACGGTGGCATATCACGCTCGGAACCTGGTTTCGCGATTATGTTTACATCCCGCTCGGCGGCAGCCGGTGCACCCGCCCGAAGCAGGTGCGGAATCTGCTTGTCGTCTGGGCGCTGACCGGCCTGTGGCACGGCGCGTCGTGGACGTTTGTGCTTTGGGGACTGTATTTTGCCGTGCTGCTGATTCTGGAACGGCTCTTTCTCGCCAAATGGCTCGCGCGTGCGCCGCGCGCGGCCGCGCATCTGTATGTGACGCTCGCGGTGCTCGTGAGCTTCGTGCTGTTCAGTGCGTCCTCGCCCGCACAGGCGCTGACGCAGCTTTTGGCGCTGTTCGGGCTTTCCGGCGCGCCGCTGTGGGACGCGGAGACTCTCTGGGCGCTGAAGCAGTACGGCGCCGTGCTGCTCGTGTCGGTGCTGGGCGCGGTGCCTCTTGTGCCGGCGGCAGTCCGAAAGCTGCGTGCCCGGCCGCACGGCGAAGCAGTCTGCGCGGTTCTGCAGCCGGTCGTGATGCTGGTTCTGCTCGTTGCCTCAACGGCGTATCTCGCGGCCGGTTCGTTCAATCCGTTCTTGTATTTTCGATTCTGAGGAGGGCGTGCTGTGAAAATCAAACGTTTTGCCGGCGTGCTGACGGCTGTGCTGTTTTGCGGTGCGCTGCTTCTGTTCTGCGCGGCGACGGTTCTTCTGCCGAAGGAAAACGTATCCGCGGCGGAGCGCAGAAAACTGGCGTCGTTCCCGGCGTTTTCCTGGGAAAGTTTCCAAAGCGGCGCGTATGCCGAGGGCCTTTCCGACTATATCAACGACCATTTTGCCCTGCGCAGCGGTCTGCGCGCCGCGAATACGGCGGTTCGTACGGTGGTGTTCCGTCAGCCGGAGGTCGGCGGCGTCACGGAGCTGAACGGCTGTCTCTTTTCGCCGCAGCCCGCGCTGGATGAACATGCGGTGCGGCAGAACGCGGAGAAGCTGCAAAATCTGATTGACATCTGGTTTGCGGATCGGACCGTTTATTTTTCTGTGATCCCCGACAAGGCCGACTTCGCGCCGGAGGATCTTCCGCGCCTCGATACGGATGCGGTCGTTTCGCTGCTGTGCGAAAGCCTTGGCGCGGAATACATCGATATACGCGGCACGCTTGAGCTTGCAGACTATTACCGCACGGATACGCATTGGCGGCAGGAATGCCTGGGGGATACGGCCGCTGCGCTTTTGGCGGGGATGGGCCTGACGCTTTCGGCGGATCTTTCCGACGGCACACGGCATACGGCCGAGCCGTTTTACGGCGTGCTCTGGGGGCGCTACGGACTGCCGTCGGTTGCGGCGGATACGCTCATTTACTGCACAAGCCCCGTGACGGAAAGCACAACGGTCCGGAATCTTGACCACCCCGATGCAGTGTCCGTTTACGATCCGGAAACGGAGTCCCCCGATTTATATGACCTGTTTCTTTCCGGCGCGTCGTCCGTCATTGAGCTTGAAAGCCCGCTTGCGCAGACGGACCGCCATCTTGTGCTGTTCCGGGATTCTTTTGCGTCCAGTCTTGCGCCGTGGCTCTTGACGCAGTACGGAAAAATCACTATGATAGATATACGATACATTTCCTCCGCGAAGATCGATGCGTATGCCGATCTTGCGTCGGCGGACGACGTGCTGTTTTTGTACAGCACATCCATCCTGAACACAGGCGGTGTCCTCAAATGATCGATGAATTTTCCCGTTCGGCGCTTCTGCTGGGTTCGGAAGCGATTGAAAAGCTCAAGGCGTCGCGCGTCGCGGTATTCGGCGTGGGCGGCGTCGGCGGCTACGCTGTGGAAGCGCTCGCCCGCAGCGGCGTCGGCGAGCTGCACCTGATCGATAATGATACGGTGTCCCTCACGAACATCAACCGGCAGATTATTGCGCTGCACAGCACGCTCGGGCAGCCGAAGGTCGATGTGATGCGCGCGCGCGTGCTCGATATTGCGCCCGGCTGCCGCGTTTTCGCGCACAATATGTTCTTTACCCCCGAAACGGCGGATGCCTTTGACTTTACGGGGTTTGATTATGTTGTCGATGCGATCGATACCGTGTCGGGCAAAATTCAGCTGGCCGTGTCGGCGCGCGAAGCGGGGGTGCCGATTATCTCCGCGATGGGCGCGGGCAATAAGCTGGATCCGACCCGCTTTGAGGTGGCGGATCTGGAGAAAACAAGCGTGTGCCCGCTGGCGCGCGTTATGCGCCGCGAGCTGAAAAAACGCGGGATTCGGGGCGTGAAGGTCGTCTACTCCAAGGAGGAGCCGACTGCGCCGCGCGGTGATGTGGAAAGCGACAGCGTGTACGGGGGGCGCCGCCAGACGCCGGGCAGCCTGCCCTTTGTTCCGGCTGCCGCCGGGCTTGTGCTTGCCGGCGCCGTCGTCTATGATTTAATCGGAATGCAGCTTTAGCGGCTGCCTGCAATATCAGAAAGGAAGATTCATATGCTGAAAAAAATTGATACGAAAAAAGCGCCCGCGGCCATCGGCCCCTACTCGCAGGCCATCGTCTGCGGCAATCTGCTCTTTACCTCCGGTCAGATTCCGATCGACCCCGCATCCGGTGCGATTCACGGCGAGGACATCACCGCGCAGGCGGAGCAGGTCATGCGGAACCTCGCGGCGGTTCTGGAGGAGGCCGGAACCGGCTTTGAAAATGCGGTCAAGACAACGTGCTTCCTCGCCGATATGGCGGATTTCGCCGCATTCAATGCGGTTTATGAAAAGTACTTCACCGGCAAGCCCGCGCGTTCCTGCGTCGCCGTCAAAACGCTGCCGAAGAATGTGCTCGTCGAAGTCGAGGTCATCGCGGCGATATGACCATCCGTGCCGTTCAAAAACGGGACCTGCCCCTGTGCCTTGCCGTGATCCGTGAGAGCTTTGCGACGGTGGCGGCGGAATTCGGGCTGACGGAGCACAACTGCCCCACGCATACGAGCTTTATGAAGCTTGGACAGCTTCAGGAGCATTTTGAGCAGGGCTGGAAGATGGTCGGGCTGTGGGAAGGTGCGCGTCTCATCGGCTTCTATGCGCTCTCGGATGAGGGCGCGGGCCGTTTTGAGCTGCACAACCTCGCTGTGCTGCCCGATGATCGCCGTCTGGGCTGCGGCAGACAGCTTCTGGACGACGCGAAAAGCCGCGTCACGGCGCTCGGCGGCGAAAAAATCACAATCGGCATCATTGAGGAAAGTACGGTGCTGAAAAACTGGTATATGCGCGGCGGCTTCGTTCCCACCGGAACGCGGCGTTTCGACCACCTGCCCTTCACGGTGGGGTTTCTGGAATGGCATACCTCCGCATAATAAACGGCGTGCAGCTCTTGGCTTGAACTGCACGCCGTTTTTGATACGCTTCGGCATAAGCATAATTTCCCGGCTGTGCCGGGAATGACTCAGGAAAGAAAGGCCGGAATGGCTTCGGCATCGCGAAGTCCCAGCTCATACAGCTGCTGCATCGCTTCGCGCTTTTTGGTCAGGGTATCCACGCCGCAGGTGCTTTCCGGCGCAACGATGAGTGCTCGTCCCTGCGCTTCATAACGCTTGGCGCGTGCAACGCCTTCATTGTAGCGCTGGGCGCGCAGGCGCAGATTTTTGGCCGCAAGCGGATATTTCCGCTGGATGCGGTCGGCCAGCCGGACGTCTTTTTCCGGTGTGCGGCGCGTATCGCGGGGCTTGCTCAGGATCACAATCACGCGGTCACAGCCGAGTGCAAAGGCTTTCTCCACCGGGACCGGGTCACCCAGAGCGCCGTCGTAATACAGATCGTTTCCAACCGCATAGGGCTTGCATACAAACGGAATGGCCGAGGAAGCCTTCAGAATGTCGTAATTGTCCTGCCCGATATCGGCTTTGGTGAAGTATTTCACGGCTCCGGTGTTCGCGTTGGAGGCCACAATCAGCGCTTCTGCGGTACTGCGGCTGAAGGCCGGATAATCCAGCGGATTCTCACCGCCCGCGTTGCTCAGCGTGCTGTAAACGTAATCCAGATCAATGTATGTGTGCTTAAAGAGAAAATTGCGCAGACTCATGTATTCTTTTCGGAAGGGATATTCCGTATAGAACGCGTAGTTCCGTTTTTTCTGCCCCGCCAAAAAGGAGCAGATATTCGCGCTGCCGGCCGAAACGCCGATGCACACATCAAAGGATACGCCCATTTCCAGACAGCGGTCAAAAACGCCCGCCGCGTATATGCCGCGCAGGCCGCCGCCCACATCGATGATTCCTGTTTTCATCGTAAAGCCTCTTTTCCTTTTTTCAATGCCAACATCTTATCACATCCGGGGATTGCATCAAACACACAAAAATGGTATACTGTACCGAAAACGGTACACTGTGCAGATATTGTGGAGAGGAGACGGAGCATATGGCAAAATACATCGATGAGCTTCTGATGCGCACCCTGCTGGAGCGCATGGCGGGGCAGGGTCTCGACAGCATCACGGTTTCGGGGCTGGTGCAAACGGCCGGCATCAACCGCAAAACCTTTTACAGCCACTTTTCCGGTATTTCGGAGTTGGTCTGCCGGATTGTCCTGAAGAAATATGCAGATATTACCCGGGATTTTTCAAAGCCCGAAAACTGGGAATTCAATGTTCATGCGGTGATGTGCTGCCTGCGCGACAATGCGGATTTTGTGCGCCGGGTTCTGCGTTCCCGATACGCGGCGGATGTTCAGCGTAGCCTGCGGCACGAGCTGGATAAGGCGGTGCGGATCTTTATCCGCAGCTCGCAGGTGGAGCTGGAAGAGACTTCCGGCCGGGTGTATCCGCTGTCTCCGGCACAGGAGGATTTCATGGTCAAAATCTATGCGCCCTGCATTTATGTGCTGATTGAGGAATGGTTTCTGGGCGGTATGAAGGAGCCGATTGGGGAATATATTCCGGTGATCGGCAAGCTGACCACAGGGGGAATCCGCGAGGGCCTCGCCTACTTCTCCGAAAAGCATACGGAAAGCGAATAAAAGGACCTGCCGCACGCAGCGGCAGGTCCTTTGGCGTCCGTATTACTTTTTCTTGATGAAGCCTTTCAAACCCGGCTTCCGGTTCTGCGGCTTTTCGGGATTCTTCCGCTTTTCGCCGCGTTCAAGAACCGGGGCGCTCAACGGGCGTCCGCTTGTGCGGCTGATATAGTATGATTCCTCGATATACGGATATTTCCCCGGTGCAAGGTCCTCGTTTGTAATACCTTTTTCGGAGAGACGGTTCGAGGTGACGCGGCGGAACACCGTGTAGAGCACGGCAGCGATCGGCGTGCCGAGAATAATGCCCATGATGCCGAACAGATTGCTGAATACGGTAACCGCTGTCATGACCCAGACGCCCGGCAGGCCGATGGTGGAACCGACGACCTTCGGGTAAATCACGTTGCCCTCAAACTGCTGCAGGCAGATGATGAACACCACAAACCAGACGGCGTCCATGGGATCGACAAGCAGAAGCAGAAAGGCGCCGATGCCGCAGCCGATGTAAGCGCCCAGAATCGGAATCAGTGCGGTGAGAGTGATGATACAGGAAATCAGCAGTGCATAGTCGAATCCGATCAGCGACATGCCAATGAAGCACAGGCAGCCGAGAATGACGCATTCGGTAAGCTGGCCGCGCACAAACGAAGAAAAAACGTTGTTGGCGGTCACGGCGAGATCCGCAGCCGTTGCAACCGCTTTTTTCGGCAGCAGCGAATAGGCAATGCGCTTCATGGAGAGCAGCAGACTTTCCTTGCCCATCAGGAAATACACCGAAAAAATGACGGCCAGAATGAAGGTGAAAATGCCGCTGGCCACATTGACCGTGGCGTTGACCAGCGAGCTGAGAAAGTTCGTGGTGAATTCGGTGGCGCCGGTCAGGATGCTCGTCCAGTTGAAATCCTTCAGGAAATTCAGGCTGGTTGTCAGGTCCAGATTCAGCTCTGTGGAGATCTGCTCAATCCATTTTGTGACGATTTCAATGTAAATCGGAATATTGACGCGTGCCGTCTCGCCAATGAGTTCAAGCGATTTGAAAATCTCCGGCACAATGTACAGCGCAATGGCAAGGATAATCAGCAGGACGACCGCAAAGGAAAGCGCCACGCAGAGCGGCCGGCGGATTATATTCCAGAAGCGGCTGCTGCCGCGTGTCAGCCTGCCGAAAATCACGTTTTCAAAAAGATTCAGAAAAACGTTCAGAATATAGGCGATGAACAGGCCGATCAAAAAGGAATTGATCGCGTTGAGCAGGATGCTGCCGGCATGCCGTACACTGTCAAAGCGGAACAGCACAAAAATCAGGCAGACCGTAAAGGCTGAGACGGCAATGGCCGGTTTCACAAACGACTTGGCAGCCGCCGCTTTTTCGGTGCGCCGGGCTTCGGCGCCGGTGTTTTCTTTATCCATGGCGTATACCCTTTCCTCAAAAAATGACCCGCCGCACAAAATCATGCGGCGGGGCGTTCTCAGAATGTTACCTTTGTGCCGCTCTCAAAGGACTTATATGCGCCGTCCATCAGACGGGTAAGCATAACCGCTTCGTCGATTGTGAACGGAGAAGGCGTGCCGTTTGTGACCGCGTCAACCCACTGGTCGATCGGCAGGTCGATTTTTCCGGGCAGCTCGAGATCCACCCATTTGCCGCCGGTTGCTTTGCCGCCCCACCGGGCGCTTTCACCGTGGATCATCAGCGCGCCGTCCGTGCCGCTGATTTCAAGCGTGTAAGGATTGCATTCGGAGACGAATCCGGTTTCGGATACGCCGATCGCGCCGTTTGCAAACTCAATGACGGAGACCGCGTTATCTTCCACGCCGCGGTGTGTGACCGCCGTAAAGGTGGAGGTAATCGTTTTCGGCTCGCCGAGCAGCCAGTAAAGCGTGTACATCGGGTGTGCGCCGAGGTCCATCATCGCGCCGCCGCCGCACTGCGCTTTATCATAAAAATGCGGGGGCAGCCAGTCGGCGGAGCTGCCGTTGTGTACGTTGCGCACGCGCGCGTAGGTGACTGTACCGAGCTTGCCGCTGTCCAGCATGGCCTTGGCTGCGCGCAGGGTGGGGAAGGTACGGTGCGGGTAAGAGATCGTAAAGACCTTGCCCGAGGCTTTGACCGCCGCAGCAACCTTTTCCGCGTCCTGCACGTCAATCGTGAGCACCTTCTCCGTGAAAATATGCTTGCCTGCATTTGCCGCTTTGGTGAGCAGCTCCGGATGGTCGCACGTTGCGGAGCAGACCACCACGCTGTCGATGGACGCATCGTTCAGAATGCCGTCCAGATCCTCCGTAAACGGGATGCCCAGCTTTTCCGCAAAGGCTCTGCCGCGCGCGGCGTCGCTGTCCCAGATGACGGCGGCTTCCGCTTTCGGATTCGCAAGAATGGCCTTGGTGTATTCCTCGGTATGCACATGCCATGTGCCGAGAATCGCAGTTTTCATAGTTCTTCTTTCCTTTCTGACGGCCGCAGACTGGTCCGCGGCCTACTCCCCATCAGGTTTTTTGATTGAACTGCTTGTGGCAGCGCTGGCAGGTGACCAGAATTTTGCCGCGGCCGCGCGGAGCGCGCAGCTGCTGGCGGCAGCCCGGGCATTTGAAATACTTGTATTGCTTGCGCTCGCGGAAAGCAGTTTTTCTAATTCTAAACCATTTTTGAACCGGTGTCCATACCCGGAGGAAAGAATAATATTCTTTTTGCCGTGCCTGCACGTTGCGGGACATCATGCGGAAGATCGCATAGATATACAGTGCGTAGGAAAGGAGCGTCAGCGGCCAGAAACGCGCGAGCTGCGCGATAAATGCAATCACAAGTCCCGCAATCAGGAGCGCGAGATTCAAAGTGTCCGTGCCGTAGCGTCCGTACATAAATCTTCTGAGCTTTTCGAGGAACAAGAGTGAGCACTTCCTTTGGATTCAGTATGCGTGAAAATTCTTTGGTTCCAGTATAATGCGCAGCGGACGTTTTTTCAAGAAAACCGCACGTTCTTTCACACTAAATTTACAGTTTATTCTTAACTTTCACACTCGCGGAAAAATGTCCGGACGGCAAAACAAAAGAAAGCAAATCCCTCTTGACATTTGAGAACGGATGTTCTATAATCAGTACAAGATGAATCGAACACATATTCGGAACGCATGTTTAAGGACGGAAGCTATGGACAGGGTAATTCTGCACATCGATATGAACAATTTCTACGCTTCGGTTGAAACGCTGTATGACCCTTCGCTGCGGGATATCCCGATGGCTGTGGGCGGCGATCGGGAGCGCAGGCATGGCATTGTGCTTGCGAAAAACATGCTGGCCAAGGCAAAAGGCGTGAAAACGGCGGAGGCGCTCTGGGAGGCGGAGCGCAAATGCCCCGGCATCCGCTTTGTGCCTCCGCATTTCGACCGCTATGCGAAATATTCCCGGCTGGCCAAAGAGATCTATATGCAGTACACCGATATGGTGGAGAGCTTCGGGCTTGACGAATGCTGGCTCGATGTAACCGGCAGCACGCGGCTTTTCGGCAGCGGGCGGGAGATCGCCGAGGAAATCCGCGAGCGTATCAGAACGGAGCTTGGGCTTACGGTTTCCGTCGGCGTATCGTTCAACAAGATCTTCGCCAAGCTCGGCAGCGACTATAAAAAGCCGGACGCCGTGACGGAATTCACGCGGGAAAATTACCGGGAACTTGTCTGGCCGCTGGA
>JBJEOO010000111.1:0-2951 GCA_051880755.1 Hominenteromicrobium sp. | reverse complement strand
TTTCAATCCACTGGCTCCGTGGGGAGCCAGACTGCTGGAAAGCTGTTCGGCATCGGCAAGGGAGAAATTTCAATCCACTGGCTCCGTGGGGAGCCAGACGCACTTACTATCAGGGCTATCTCACGGAGTTTGAATTTCAATCCACTGGCTCCGTGGGGAGCCAGACAGTAAACATGACTTTTTATCCCGCATTCTGCAGGCTGAAAAGTCAGCAGGATGCACAAATCGCGCGTTGATACAGCGCAGAAGAGCTGCTGGACAGCACGAGATTTGTGAAAAACTCCCGCTTTTGAAGGTGCGAACCTTACCCGGAAGGGCTGTGTGCTTCCTTTTCGCGCCGGGGCATTTACAGGATCAGCGTTCCCTCCGCCGGATAAGATACTTTTGTTCCGTGATGATGAACCTTGGTTTCATAGCGGTTTCCCAGGAAATACAGACGCAGACTGTCCGTTTCTGGATCGATCACATTCAGCAGCGCTTGTTCCAGCGCCCTGCTCTGCGCAGCATCGACAATACACTCAAAAACGGAATTCTGTACCCGCTGTCCATAATTCGTGCAGGTTTTTGCCACACGGCGCAAGCGCTTTCTTCCGGCCGATGTTTCCGTATTCACATCATAAGTCACCAATACCAGCATAAGTTCTCACTTCCACAAAAACGGCGGATATCCGTCCAGATCACCGCGCAGATACCGGGCCAGCAGCAGGGCCTGTACATACGGCACAAGCCCCCACAGGATCTTTTCTTTTAAATACGGGTGTGTGATTTCCTCCCGCTTCTTTTCCTGCCACGCAGATAAAAATTTCTTCCTCCCCGTGTCATTCAGCAGAACTGCTCCGTTTTCACGCTGCTCAAAATGCTCCGGCCGAATGACGCGGTTGTTGATTAAGGTCAGAACAAAGCGGTCCGCCATCACGCTGCGCAGCTCTTCCATCAGATCCAGCGCCAGAGACTGCCGTCCGGGCCGATCTCTATGCAGAAAGCCGACATAGGCATCCAGGCCCACGCTCTCAAGTGCCGAGGCGCAGTCCCCCGACAAGATCGTATATGCAAAGGACAGCAGCGCATTGACACGGTCAAGCGGCGGCCGGCGCGAGCGCACCGAAAAGATGAAATCCGCCTTTTGATTCAGAATCAACTGATCCCATACGCCGAAATAAACCGCTGCGGCAGCGCCCTCCAGACCGCGCAGCGCTTCCGGAGACACACAGGACAAAATCGCCGGCAGCGCATCCTGAAGCTGCCGCTCGGCATTCTGCAGGGTATCCCGGTCAACCCGCAGCGCGTGGTCACGCAGTGTCCTGTTCAGATTCCAGCGGGCATTGCGCACTTTTCCGAAAACGAAATTCCGCGCAATCAGGCAGCTTCTCTCCGGATCGTCAGCTATGCGGTATTGTTCCCTGCGCAGGAGAACGTTGCCGCGGTCCGTACCGCAGGTCCGTGCCAGAAACCGCCCGCGCGGCGAGAAAAACGCCAGCTGAATCCCCCTCTCCCCGCAGGCGCCCATCAGAGACGGGCTTGCGCCCCGGTACGAGAAGGTCACGATGCCTTCCAGCATCAAAAGCGGAAACTGGCCGAGGCGCTTTTCATTCTGCAGGACAAGTACAGTCTCGCCTTCCAGTGCCAGATAAGCATCCTCCGTCGTGACAAAAAGTGTGTTCAGCAGTTTTCGCATGGGTCATTCAACGCCTCCTGCAAATAAGTTGAAACCTTCGGCCTGCGTTCCAGCTCCGGCAGGCACCGGGCCTTCAGAGAGCATGCGGCGCAGCGCTTGTCCGGCTTAGCCCGCGGTGTGCGGCCGCGGTCGTACAGGCTTCGCATCTGTGCGAGCATCCCGGTCACCTCTTGCCGAAGCGAGTCCGTAAATTCAACGCCCTGCCTGCGCCGTGTCTGACCGTAAAACAGACTGCCCCGCAGAATGGTGCACAGGAGCATTTCCTCCAGACACATGGCCTGACAGCAGAGCTGCAGCGCATCGGCGTTATGCTCTTTCGGCTGGCCGCGCTTGTACTCTACCGGCGCCGGCTGCCAAAGCCCCTCCTCTCCGAAGAGTGGAACGCCGCCCTCACTGCGGCGGAATTCCACAACATCACAGATGCCGGAAACGCCGAGCTTCTGCGACGAAACCGGAAGCCCGCGCAGAATCAGCAGGTCTCCGCGCCGCTCCCGCTGTTCACTGTCGTGCGCTTTTTGATGAAACGCCTGTCCGTCCGCCGTGAAAAAGCTCTCCGCCCACTGCTGTTCAATATGAATCAGCGCCCACTGCCGGGGGCAATACGCAAAATGCTGCAGGCCGGAAATAGCCAAAAACTGATCACTCATAATTTCAACGTGCAGGTGACTCCCTCCGGAATCGCATCCTCATCGACGGTAACCGTATAATCCCGGTAGCTGCGCGCAATCTCCACACCCGGTCTGCGCGCAATCTTCACGGTTTCAAACAGCTTATAGGCCGGCACATTGCCAAGCTCACTGTCGTGCTTGAACACGATGAGCTGGCGCACCGCCATGTTGCCGCGTGCCGCAGAGCGGTCATGCTCGAACATATTGATGACGGCTTCCCAGAACAGCTCCAGATCCGCTTCGGAGAAACCGGTCACCTTGCGTGCGAGGTTGGCGGAAATATAGCCTTCGCAGCGGTACAGACCATACGGCACCACAAACTTGTGGCCCATTTCCGTGCTTTTTTTCTCCGCGTCCGACTCCGTTGTGATGGCTACACGGGTGATCGTGATCTCCTGCGGGACAACGGGATCGACACTGCGGGCAAAACCGATCTGCACGGGTCCGCGCACCTGTCCGCAGTTTAACGCGCCCTTGACAAACGTGGTCATGACCGCTCCGAAGGTGCGGATATCGAAGAAATTGCTGCACATAAAATCGCGCAGCTTGAGGTCAAGCTCCGGGTCCTCTTTCTTTTTGGCCTTCAGCGATTTTTCATCCGCCTTCAC
>JBJEOO010000110.1:0-12940 GCA_051880755.1 Hominenteromicrobium sp. | reverse complement strand
CACACAATCTTCATGGCCTCCGTCATGATGATGATATCGGTATTGTCGCCGACATAGCAGCTTGTCGCGCCGAGGTGAATGATGCCGGCCGCCTTCGGGCACTGCTGGCCGTAAGCGTAAACATGGCTCATGACATCGTGGCGGACAAGGCGCTCGCGCGCCTCCGCAACCTCATAGTTGATGTCGTCCGCATGCGCCTTCAGCTCGTCAACCTGCTCCTGCGTGACCGGCAGGCCAAGCTCCATTTCGCTCTCCGCCAGCGCAATCCACAGACGGCGCCACGTTCTGAACTTCATATCGGGAGAAAAAAGATATTTCATCTCCTTGTCGGCATAGCGGGCGGACAGGGGGGATTCGTACGTATCTCTCATTTTGCAACCTTTTCCTTTTCGATGAATTCCAATTTCCGCCGTTTTTCCGCTTCGCGGCACGCGGAAGGAAGAACGGCAATAAACCACGCAAACGGAGTCTCCGGCTTTGCCCGGAAAACTCCGTTCCGCATTCTGCTATTTCAGACGCAGTCAGTTCAGACCGATGCGCTTCATCATCTCGGCATAGGCCTCCTCAACGCCGCCCATATCCCGGCGGAAGCGGTCCTTATCCAGCTTCTCACCCGTATGGATATCCCAGAAGCGGCAGGTATCCGGAGAGATTTCGTCCGCAAGGATGATCTCGCCGTCACCGGTCTTGCCGAACTCGAGCTTGAAGTCGATCAGATCGACATTGACGCTCTTGAAGAACTCAATCATGGTCTCATTGATCGCGAGGCTCATGGAAGCGATCTTATCGATTTCCTCCTGCGTGGCAAAGCCGGCCGCAAGGATGTGGTAATTGTTGACCATGGGATCGCCCAGATCATCGTTCTTATAGCAGAATTCCAGAACCGGAACGCGCATCGGGGTGCCCTCTTCCAGGCCGAGGCGCTTCGAGAGGCTGCCGGCCGCCTTATTGCGGACGATAACCTCAAGCGGAACGATGGAAACCTTGCGCACGACGGTATCGCGCTCATTCAGCTCTTCGACGAAATGCGTTCTGATGCCTTTCTGCTCGAGCAGCTTGAACATGAAGTTGGACATGCGGTTGTTGACAACGCCCTTGCCGACGATTGTGCCCTTTTTCAGGCCGTTGAATGCCGTGGCGTCATCTTTATAGGATACGATGCAATATTCCGGGTCCTCCGTTGCGTAAACCTTTTTCGCTTTGCCTTCATAGAGTAATTCGGTCTTCTGCATAAACAATTACCATACCTTTCTTGATTTGAACATTTCCGCCGGACGGCCGCCGCAGGAACCGCCGCATAGCCCGGCGCATTATCACACATGTTAATTCTATAAAAAACCGCACCGAATGTCAATCTTTTTCCGAAAACGGCCGTGCAAGAATTCGTACAATTTCGGTTTCAAATACTCTGCAATACTGGTATTTTTACAGCAAAACGATTAAAACTTGCAAATCCGCAAAAAAATTCATCCCTTTATAGCGGTAAATTTTTTCATTTTTTTCGCAAAAGTATATTGTAAACACGGCATGGATATGGTAAAATGTCTGCGTGTTCCGCGAAAGGGCTGCAGATTGTTTTGCAGGATTCATCTTCAGAAATTGCGTTTCACGGAAATTTTCTTATTTCAATTTTCTTATTCAAGGAGCGATCGTATGTCTTATGTAAGTGAACAGCTTGCCGAGCTCAAGAGACTCAACGCAAGCGAGCCTGAGTTCATTCAGGCTGCAACAGAGGTTCTGACCTCGCTGGAACCGGTTATCGAAGCCAATCCGCAGTATGAAGCCGCCGGCATTCTGGAGCGCATCACAGAGCCGGAGCGTCAGATTAAGTTCAGAGTGCCGTGGGTCGACGACAACGGCAAGGTTCATGTAAACCGCGGCTACCGCGTTCAGTTCAATTCCGCCATCGGCCCGTACAAGGGCGGTCTGAGACTGCATCCCTCCGTCAACCTCGGCGTCATCAAGTTCCTCGGTTTCGAGCAGATTTTCAAGAACTCCCTGACCGGTCTGCCCATCGGCGGCGGCAAGGGCGGCTCCGATTTCGACCCGAAGGGCAAGAGCGACCGTGAGATCATGGCGTTCTGCCAGAGCTTCATGACGGAGCTTTACCGCCACATCGGCGCGGACACCGACGTTCCGGCCGGTGATATCGGCGTAGGCGCAAGAGAAATCGGCTATCTGTATGGCCAGTACAAGCGCATCCGCAACTGCTATGAGGGCGTGCTCACCGGCAAGGGCCTTTCCTACGGCGGTTCTCTCGTCCGCACGCAGGCGACCGGCTACGGCCTGCTCTATTTCACGGACGCCATGCTGAAGAAGAACGGCATCGAGCTTGCCGGCAAGACCGTCGTCATCTCCGGCGCCGGCAACGTTGCGATTTACGCGGCGGAAAAGGCCATGGAGCTTGGCGCGAAGGTCGTCACCATGTCCGATTCCACCGGCTGGGTTTACGACGCCGAGGGCATCGACCTCGCGGCGATCAAGGAAATCAAGGAAGTCAAGCGTGCCCGCCTGACCGAGTATAAGGCTTACAGACCGAACAGCGAGTATCATGCGGGCAAGGGCGTCTGGACCGTCAAGTGCGACATCGCACTCCCCTGCGCCACGCAGAACGAGCTGAACAAGGAAGATGCGGAAACACTCGTCAAGAACGGTGTTATCGCCGTTGCCGAGGGTGCAAACATGCCGACCACGCTGGAGGGCACCGAGGTGTTCCAGAAGGCAGGCGTGCTCTTCGCACCGGGCAAGGCTGCAAACGCCGGCGGCGTGGCAACCTCCGCACTGGAGATGAGCCAGAACAGCGAGCGTCTCTCCTGGAGCTTCGAGGAAGTCGACGCAAAGCTGAAGGGCATCATGCAGAACATCTTCAACAACGTCGACGCCGCTGCCGAGAAGTACGGCCATCCGAAGAACTATGTTGTCGGCGCAAACATCGCCGGCTTCGTCAAGGTTGCCGACGCCATGCTCGCACAGGGTATTGTGTAATCCGAATATTCAAAAAACGTCAGGGAGTCCGCAGCACGGCTGCGCGGCTCCCTTTTTTTGACAAAAAACAGCGCGTCCGGTTCCGTTCCGAATCGGACGCGCCGTTTTCATATAGCCTGTATGGTTTCAGTTTTCGCGCGGTTTGAATTCCTGTTCGAGCTGGCGGAACAACCGCACCAGAACGATAACCGCCGCAATTGCAAGGATGATTTCCGCAGCCGTCTGCGCGTAAGCCAGACCGTACAGCGGGAAAAGTGCGTTCAGCAGATACAGCAGCGGGATTTCCAGAACGATCTTGCGCAGAATGGCGAACAGGAGAGCTTTGCTGCCCATGCCGCACGCCTGAAATACGCCGACCGCGAGAAAATCCATGCAGAGAAACGGCAGAACAAGGCACATGCCCCGCAGAAACGCCGTGCCGTACGCGACAATCCGCTCATTCTTCATAAACAGCTCGATCAGGCTGCCGGCGCCGAAGTAATAAACGCCCATCACCACCAGCAGGAAAGAAAGCGCGAGGCTGGCCGTAAAGCGGAAGGTTTTCTTCATGCGCGGAATGTTGCCGCTCGCGTAATTGTAGCTGATCAGCGGCATGATGCCCTGTGAAACGCCGAGCGCAATGTGAAACGGAACATTGTTGATTTTCTGCGCAATGCCCATCGCCGCAACGGCATCCGACCCGAAGGAAGCCGTAAAGTTGTTCAGAACGGTCATGCCGGTTACATTGAGCAGATTCTGAATGGAAGCCGGAATGCCGACGCCGCAGACCCCTTTGACAATGCGCAGAGTCGGCCTGAACTGTGCCGGATGGATGCAGACATAGGTGTGCCCGCGCTTTACGAAAAGCAGGACAAAGAAATAGACGCATGCCACACAGTTGGAAATAAAGGTCGCGCAGCCTGCGCCGGCCGCGCCGAGATTCAGCCCCCAGGGCAAAATGAAAATCGGATCGAGCAGGATATTCAGCAGACAGCCGCTCATGGTGCCGATGCTCGCATGAAGCGACGCGCCCTCCGAACGCACCAGATAGGCAAGGACGACGTTCAGAATCGCCGGTGCTGCGCCGCAGGAAACGGTCCACATCAGATATTCGCCGGTCGCGCCCACCGTTTCCGAATCCGCCCCGAGCACGGTCAGCAGCGGCGCGCTGAACACCGTATACAGCAGCGAAAACAGAATGCCGCAGAACAGCGCACAGTAAAAGCCGAACGCCGAGCTTTTATAAACGGTATCATAGTCCTTGCGCCCGAGCGCGCGGCTCATCATGCTGGAGCTGCCGACGCCGAACAGATTGTTGACCGCATTGAATGCCAGCAGAACCGGCGCCGCAAGCGTGACGGCGGCGTTCTGAATCGGGTCATTCAGTATACCGACAAAGTATGTATCGGCCAGATTATAGATCACCATGACAAGCGAGCTGATAATGGTGGGAATCGCCAGCTTCATGACGGCCTTCGGGATGGGTGTGTTTTCAAATAATTCGGTTTTCGCCTGATCTTCCATTCGTTCGATGTGCTTCCTTTCCGCTTTCGATTATGCCCGTGTGAACCGGTCGAGTATCAGCTTGCAGCAGCCGTAGATGCCGGCGTCATTGCCGAGCGAGGCCAACGCAAACGCGATGTTCTTATTCGGATAAAACGCATAGCGCTCAAACGCGCGCTGCGTCCCCTCAAGCAGCGGCGCTCCGGCTCTGGAAACGCCGCCGCCGATGACGATAACCTCCGGATCGCTGACCGTGCAGGCGGCTGCAAGGCAGTAGCCGAACGCATCGTATACCTCCCCGAGAACCGCCTGTGCCGCAGCATCCCCCGCCGCCGCGCAGTCAAAGACCGCTTTGGCCGTAAGCGTTTCGGCGCGGCGCAGCATGCTTTCCGTCTGCGGGTGGGCCGCCAGATACAGCCGTGCAAGGCGCACAATGCCGGTCGCCGAAACATACTGCTGCACACAGCCGTGCCGGCCGCAGGCGCATGCTTCCGGCTCATTCCGGTTGATCACCATGTGGCCAAGCTCTCCGCCCGCACCGTGCGCACCAGGAACCAGCCTGCCGTCCGCGATGACCGCTCCGCCGACGCCCGTTCCGAGCGTGACAAAGATCATATCGCGGTATCCACGGCCACCGCCCATCCAGTATTCGCCGAGCGCCGCGACATTGGCGTCGTTGGCGCTTTCCACCGGCAGCCCTGTAATCTCCGCGAGCGCGCTGCTCACATTGAACACGCCCCAGCCGAGATTGACGCAGCGGTTTACCGTACCGTCCGCGAGCACCGGGCCCGGTATACCCGCGCCGATGCCGAGCAGCGCTTTCCGGTCGATGGCATGCCGCTCCAGACAGCCGTCCACGGCCGCCGCAACATCACGCAGAACCGCGCCGCCTTCGTCCGCAATGACCGTCGGAATCTCCCATTTTTCCAAAAGGACACCGTCCGCCTGAAACAGGCCGAGCTTGACCGTTGTGCCGCCGATATCCGCGCCGATTACATAATTCATATTCATAAGCTCCTTCCGCTTTTTACTTCCGTTTCACATGCATTTTCCCAGTCCGCGAGCAGTGCGCGAAGCGTGGGATACCGCCTGCCGCGGTCATCCTGCACCGCCTTTTCCGCAACACGGTACAGCGGCTCAGAGAGCGTCCACGCTTCTTCCGTTCGGCTGCAGTCCGCGAACAGCGCGAAAGCCATCGCCCCCATCGCGTAGACCGTTGTGACCTCGTCGAGCGGTGCGCCAAGCTCGAATTCCTCCGGAGACATGAACCGCGTACTGCCCCACATGCGCCCCATATCGTTCTTGGTCGGCGTTTTGCGGTAGAAATCGATATCGCACAGAATCGTCTGCCGGTTCTCCCGGTCATACATGACGCTGCCGTCGTAGAAATCCACCGCGACATAGCCGCGCTCCGCCACATGGATGTGAAAGCGCACGACATCCGAAAAGACCTGCATCCGGGTTTCCACAGGCAGCGCCATGAACGCCTTGTGCTGCTGCGGGTACATGCGTCCCATGCAGATGGCGTCCGTCCACGCAAATAGCATCCCGTAACCGCCGCCCATCTCCCCGGCTTCGATCAAGCGAATGAGATTCTCGTGCGCGAGCGCCCGATAAATCGCAGCCGACGCCTTCAGTGCTGTGACCGCTGCCGCCGGATCGCCCTCATACCGTGCCGTATGTGCGCCGGCAAATTTCAGGAAATACCGCTCGCCGCCGCGTTCCAGCCCGAAGCAGATGTTGCCGGAATCCTGGTCGTCGAAAATCTTGAACACCCTGCCGAACTGATGCAGAAAACTGAAATCATACGGCTCGGAGAGACGGTACTGCACGCCGTCCGTCTCCTGCAGATACGGTACGCCGGGATACCACGCCGGGACAACGCGCGTCATATCCTCATACCAGCCCAGCACCTCGCGCGCCGCGCGCAGCTGGGCTTCCACTTCCTTCTGACCGAACGGAATCGCCCAGCTGACCGAGCCGAGCGTGTTGCCCGATATATAGAGCGCCAGAAGGCGCCAGAAGCGCTCCGGTACCTTGCCGCCGAAATAGCCGTTTATGATGCCTGCCGCAAAAAACGGGCTGCGGCTCGCGCTCCATGTGATTCGGTTGAATTCCTCCCACGGATCGCCGTAGTCGAAACGGTCGAAATCGATGATCCACAACTTTCCGTCCGCATCAAGCATCATGTTGCTGATGTGATAGTCGCCGTGCTGGAGCGTCTGCGGCCTGCCTTCAAGCAAGTGCCGGTTTTCCTCAACATATGCGATCATGCGCTCTGCGCCGTCAAACGGAATCGGGCAGGCCCGGTATGCCGCAATCTTCCGATCCAGCTTTTGGTTGAAGCGTTCCGGCCACGGCGCCTGCGTTTCCGGCGCGGGGATCGAATGAATCGCTTTCAGATGCCGGCCGGCCTCCAGACCGTATTCATACTGCTCCGTATCGGAAAGATCGCCGATCACCGTCTCCGCGTCCGTGCCGTCAATCCAGATGTGCACCGAATACACGAAATCCCCGAAAACGCCGAAGGCCAGCGGACGGCACATCGGTATGCCGAGCGCTTCCGCCTGCTGCATCACGGAAAACTCCGCCCGTTTCCGCTCGGCCTTTGCCGCATCGGAAAGCCGAACCAGCGCTTTAGAGCCGTCCTGCCGAACGGCGCAGAGCTTTTCATCGGCGGACCAGCCCCTGCGGATCGGCTCAAGCGACCGGAATCCGAACCGGTCCGTCAGGAAATCCCGGATTTCCCGCTCCATTCTATCCCTCCGTTTCATCCTGTAAACTGCTTTATATTTTAGTATAGCACACCGCAATAATCTTTGTAAAGTACCCGGCAAAGCCTTGCAAAAAAACGCGGATTATGGTATTCTTACAACCATAACCCAAAACGGCAGCGCGTCAACGTACCGCGATTAGGCGGCCCGGGTGACCGCAAAAGCCGGGAGTCCCCCGGCGGCGCCCGCTCCGCTGAAAGCGGATGGCGATACGCTGCAACATAGCCAATATAGATTCTTTCTTGTGCCGCGTTTGCGCGCGGTACCAACATAAGGCGCACTGAAAATTCCCCGCGCCCGAACAGAAAGGATTGAATTCACATGGAGGAAAACAAAGCAAAAAAAGAGAGCAAAATCAAAATTTACCTGCACCGCTACTTCATCGACGCGATGAGCGCCATGGCACAGGGGCTGTTCGCTTCGCTGCTGATCGGCACGATCATTTCGACGCTCGGCACGCAGCTCAACATCCCGCTTCTGGATGAAATCGGCGGCTATGCGAAATCCGCCGCAGGCCCCGCAATGGCGGTTGCCATCGGCTATGCGCTGCAGGCCCCGCCGCTCGTGCTGTTCTCGCTCGTCGCGGTCGGCGGCGCCGCCAACACGCTCGGCGGTGCAGGCGGTCCGCTCGCAGTCCTGATTCTCGCGATTGTCGCGGCGGAGCTTGGCAAGCTGGTCAGCAAAAAGACAAAGCTCGATATCATTGTCACGCCGCTCGTCACCATCTTCTCCGGCTGTGCGCTCGCGTATCTTTTCGCGCCATACATCGGCTCGGCGGCGTCCAGCGTCGGCAGCCTGATCATGTGGGCCACAAAGCAGCAGCCGTTCCTGATGGGCATTCTCGTTTCGGTGATTGTCGGCATGGCGCTGACACTGCCGATCAGCAGCGCGGCGATCTGCTCGGTGCTTGGCCTGACCGGTCTTGCCGGCGGCGCGGCTGTTGCCGGCTGCTGTGCGCAGATGATCGGCTTTGCGGTTATCAGCTTCCGCGACAACGGCTGGGGCGGTTTCTTCGCACAGGGTATCGGCACGTCCATGCTGCAGGTTTCAAACATCATCAAGAACCCGCGCATCTGGATTGCACCGACACTGGCTTCGGCCGTAACCGGCCCGATTGCGACCTGCCTCTTCGGTATGGAGATGAACGGCTCGCCGATCTCGAGCGGTATGGGCACCTGCGGTCTGGTCGGCCAGATCGGCGTATATACCGGCTGGGTGGCCGACGTTGCTTCAGGCGCGAAGGCCGGCATCACGGCTATGGACTGGATCGGCCTGATCCTGATCTGCTTCATTCTGCCCGCGCTTCTCTCTCTGCTCTTTGACTTTATACTCCGCAAGCTCAACTGGGTCAAGCCCGGCGATATGAAGATCGACGCCTGATCCCGAAGTTTCAAGACAAAACAAAGCTGCTTTTGACACAATCCAAAGCAGCTTTGTTTTTTTCTGCGCAGATACCCGGAGCCGCGCTGAAAAGCCGCGCGGCGTGCCTGCGGTGGTTCATGCGGGATTCCCATGCTGCGGATCGCTGCGGCCGCATACTTTCGCCGCAAGACCGAGAATCCGTTCCGCTTCTGCGGCGGGACTGATCCGGTTCGGATCGTTGACCCAATCCTGCAAAACTCTGTAACTGCCGTAAATGGCAAAAGCGATGGTGGCGGCTTTTTCCCGTTCATCCGGAATATCCGCCAGCGCCGTGTTCAGCATATCCCCGATTTTTGGCAGCGAAAAAAGCCGCTGGGCAAAGGTTTCGTCAATATTGTTGTTGATCAGCATGGCCGAAAGCTCCGAATTGTCCTGAATAAACTGCAGAATCAGCGCCACACGGCTGTGCACGCTGGCCTTGTCCCGGACATCCGCATGCTCCATGACCGCCGCAATCTCGCGGAGATAATCATCCGTCATTTCCGCTAGGACATCATACTGGCTTCCGTAGTGATTGTAGAAGGTTGTTCGATTGATTCCGGCATCCGCGCACAGCTCGCGGATAGCGATATGGTGAATGCTCTTCTTTTTCAAAAGCGCCAGAAACGCGCCGTATATCCGTTGTTTGGTTAAGGCAACCCTTTGATTCGGCTTCATTTTCCAATACCTCCCCGCCCGGCAGACGCTCGACATTTCTCCGCAATCTGTCGGTTGCAAATTCAACACATGTTGAGTATGATTATAGTATCGGAAAACGTTATTGTCAAGGAGGCCGCCATGGAGTATATCTGGTGTTTTATTGCCGCTCTTGGAGCGGGTGTCGGTACCGGGCTGGCCGGATTATCCGCTGCCACGGTTATGGTGCCGATCATGATTGTCCTGTGCCCTGCTTTTTCAGGAGACACCGGCGCATATCACGCAACGGCAATCGCTTTGGCCTCGGATATTCTGGGCTCAGCCTTTACAACCGGTATTTACATCCGGCATAAGCATATTGACCTGAAACGCGGATGGATTATGATGACCTGCATCATCGCGATGTGCATCGCCGGAAGCTTTGCCGCCTTCCGCGTGGGAAATGTTGTACTGGGCGGATTTTCCCTGTTCCTGTGCGTGGGCATCGGCATCCGTTTCCTGCTGAAACCGGATACCTCACGCGCAGACCCTGCGGCCGAAGGAGCGGCGCTGAACCTGAAAGGCATCGCCGTGTCGCTGTTTTTCGGCCTGACCATCGGCTTCGGCACGGGCTTTGTCGGCTCCGGCGGGGGTATGATGATGCTCGTGGTCTTTACCGCTTTTCTGGGGATGAACCGAAAATCGGCGGTCGGAACAAGCACCTTTATCATGACCTTCACCGCGCTGATTGCGTTTATCAGCCACACTTGGATTGACCCCGCAATTATCCTGCAGGATTGGCCGATCCTGATTCTCTGCGTCACTGCGGAAACCGCAGCGTCCATTGTGTCGGCGCGGTTTGCCAACAGGGTCGACAACCAGACCGTTGGACTGGTCACCGGCGCGGTTCTGACTGTTCTCGGCCTGACCATGCTGGGCATCCAGTACAGAAAGCAGCTTGCCGCCTGCACCCTGTTGATGCAGGTGCTGCGGTGCATGGGCCTGTATCTCCTATTTCTGGCGGGTATTATCGCGGCTGTTCTGATTCTCCGCTTATCCTGCAGGCTTTCCAGAGAAGCTGCCCGGAAGCTCCTGCAGTTTCCCGCACTGGCCTCGGTCATTTTCATGCTGTATACGGCCGATAACTGGATTGCCGCAGTTCTATGCGCCGTTGTGTTCTGTCTGGCCGTCTATCCGATTTTGTGCGCACTGGAAAAATGGGAGCGTTATCCCGACCTGTTTATTGAACGAAGGCCGGGCGAGGTCAAAAAAAGCCTGCTTTTATTGTTTGGAACGCACACCGTTCTGGCCGCGCTGTGCTGCGGCCTCCTGCAGAAGCCCTATATCGCCGTCACCGCCATTCTGGTCTGGGGAATCGCAGACACGGCGGCCGCGCTGGTCGGTAAACGGTACGGGAAGCATCATATCAGGCTCCGACATGCAGACCCCAACAAAACATGGGAGGGAACCGCCGCCATGGCCGTCACGTCCTGGATAACGGGCGCGATTGTGCTGCTGGCGGTCAGTCCGCTCGTCTGGTGGAAATGCGTGCTGTTCGCCTTATTGGTCTCCCCCTTCTCCGCAGGCGCCGAGCTTTACGCCCACAACGGCAATGATACCGTGTGCGTCCCCGCCGCGACTGCCGCTGTCCTGATGGTGCTTTGCCTGTTTTAGCTGTGCTTAACCGTACAAATCGTCTTCCCCGCGCGCGCCGGCAGCTGCTTTCCGTCGACCCAAACAGCGCGCGTTTTTCACGATTGCTTTTTTCGGTCGGCCGTACTATAATCTAGGCAGAATATTTCTTTTCGGGAGGATTCAACATGAAATTCATGTATCTCGGTACGGCTGCCGCAGAGGGATGGCCTGCCGTATTCTGTCAATGTGCGGCCTGCCGCAGGGCACAGCGGCTCGGCGGCAAAAACATCCGCACCCGCTCGCAGGCGCTCATCAACGACGATCTTCTAATTGATTTGCCGCCGGACACCTATCTGCACAAGCTGCAGAACGGACTGGATCTCAGCCGTGTGGCGTATCTTTTTGTCACACACTGCCATATGGATCACTTTTACCCGCAGGAGCTGACCGTCCGCGGTTCATGCTACAGCCCGGTAATGGCGCACCCCGACCTGGACATCTACTGCGCGCAGGAAACGTATGATGTTTTCACGCGCTGCTCCGGCTGGGAAATCGACGAGGCCAGCCGCAGCGCGCTGCACTGGTATATTCTCAAGCCCTTTGAAACCGTGCAGGCCGGCCCTTACACGGTCACGCCGCTGCCCGCGCACCATATGGGGCCCGGGAACGAGCCGTTCGTCTACCACATCACGGATGAAGCCGGCACTTCGGTTTTCTATCTGCATGACAGCGGCTACTATGCGCCGGAGGTCTGGGATTACTTCAGGGCACAGCAGAAGCCCGCTGACCTCATCAGCTTTGACGCCACGTTCGGCGATGAGGACGCGCATTTTGAAAGCTCGCATTTCGGCGTGCCGGAGGTCATCCGCATCCGCGACGAACTGCGCGGCATGGGGCTTGTGGACGAACACACGCACTGTGTTCTGAATCATTTCTCCCACAACGGCCATTTGTCTCACGACGAGCTGGAGGCGCTCGCCGCGCCCGAGCATATGGAGGTTTCCTTCGACGGCAAGGTTATGGAGCTTTAAGCGCCTGCATATAAAAACTGCTCTGCATGTTTGTGCAGAGCAGTTTTGGTTATTCGGCCTTTTGCACGGCCTTGTGTTCGCTCAATTGCCGGCAGGTGTAGACAATCGCGAGAACGGAGATGATGAAGGTCAGCACGTCCGAAACCGGCATCGAATACAGGACGCCGTCCAGACCGAAGAACACCGGCAGCAAAAGCGCAAAGCCGACGCCGAACACAACCTCACGGATCATCGAAAGCAGCGTGGAAAGCACCGCCTTGCCGAGCGACTGCAAATAGATGAACGTCGCCTTATTGACACAGGCGAGCGGCAGCATACACAGATAAACGCGGAACGCCTTGATTGCAAACTCCGTATAGTATACGCTCTCGTTTGAGGCACCGAAGATGCCGATCAGCTGTCCGGGCAGGAACTCCGCCACACAGAGTGCCGCGATGCCGACAATCGCTTCCGCCGTGAGCAGATAAGTAAACAGCTTCCTGGCCCGGTCCTTCCGCCCTGCACCGATATTGTAGCCGACGATCGGGATGCAGCCCGCCGCCATACCGACGACAATAGAGATAATGATCTGGAAGAACTTCATCACGATGCCGACAACCGCCATCGGAATCTGCGCATACTCGGCCTGACCGAAGATCGGATCCAGCGCGCCGTACTGACGGATCATGTTGTTGATCGCAGCCATGGCCGCCACCAGAGAGATCTGGGAGAGGAAGCTGCAGATGCCGAGCGGAATGAACTTGCCGATCAGCGACCCGGCCAGCCGGAAGCTGCTTTTTTCAAGCCGCACCGCCTTCATATGGCAGAGATACCAGACGGCCAGCGCTGCAGTCAGAATCTGCCCGAGTATGGTTGCAACTGCCGCGCCCATCATGCCCCAGCGGAAAACAAAAATGAAAATCGGATCCAGAACGATGTTGACCAGCGCGCCCGCCAGTGTGGAAATCATTGCGAACTTCGGGCTGCCGTCTGAGCGGATGATCGGATTCATCGCCT
>JBJEOO010000109.1:0-2967 GCA_051880755.1 Hominenteromicrobium sp. | reverse complement strand
GGTTTCCTGTACGGTGCCGAGAATATCGCCGCCCGTAACCTCGTCACCCGCCTTTTTAAGGGGTGTGAAGCCCCACTTCACGTCGCGCTTCAAAGAGGGAACCTCTACGCCGCGCTTCAGGTTATTGCCCGAGATCTGCATGATGGCGTCCAGCGGGCGCTGAATGCCGTCGTAAATCGAGCTGATGAGGCCCGGTCCAAGCTCTACGCTCATCGGCTCGCCGGTGGATTCGACGGGCGCACCGGGGCCAAGGCCGGAGGTTTCCTCATAAACCTGAATCGACGCTTCGTCACCGTGAATTTCTATGATCTCGCCGATCAGCCGCTGGTCGCTGACGCGCACGACGTCGAACATGTTCGCATCGCGCATGCCGCCGGCGACAACGAGCGGACCGGCAACTTTTTTGATTGTGCCTTTGCTCATTTGCTTGAAGTCACCCGTTTCTTTATTCTTTTTCGTTGAAGATGATATCGGAGCCGACTGCCTGCTCCACCGATTTTTTGACCATCTTGATGCCCATGCCCGTATTGCCCGTGACACCGGGAATCGGGATGATTGCGGGCAGCGGCAGGAGGCGGAAGTGGTCAAGCTCGTGTTCCAGCTCGGCGGCCAGCGCTTCGGTGATATAGATCACGGCATATTCGCCCTCTGCCAGACGGCGCAGGGTTTTGGAGCCGTCATCGCTGTCCGCTACGGGGAAAACCTCGAGGCCGAGCGCCGCAAATCCATAAATGCTGTCGCGGTCTCCGATTACTGCTGCTCTGTACATGCTTAAACCTCCCTCAGCCTTGCCCGGATGCGCTCATCCGGCAGACCGTTCTGTTTGCCGGAAACAATGATGCGCACCGTCGCAATCTCATTCTGGCGCGCGGTCACATAGCCGAGCAGCGGGGCGATCGTGAAGTAATCCTGCCGGCTGATCTCCTTGACAAGCGCGGTCTGCCGGTCGTCGCACCATTTTTCAAAGGCCGAAGCGCCTGCCTTCAGCGGGGCGACGGCATCCGCGTAATCGGTGCGGTTCAGGTAAGCATACAGCGCCTCCGCGTCCTTTTCGGCGGCGGAGATCAGGGCTTCCAGGTCGAGCGTTGCGCAGGGCGCGAGACTCTCCTCCAGAAAAGCACGGCTCTTGCCGGTGTGCTGCGCCCGCATGGCGATCTTGATATCCGATACGGCGACCTTCAGCTCGGCAAGCGCTTTGATCAGCGCGTTGTCGCTCTCCAGACCTGCACGGCGGATGGCCAGAAGGCATGCACGGTCGAGAATAATATCGCAGCGCTGGCCGTCCCGGGTCTGCAGCAGCACCTGTGTCGCTTCCGATGCCGCTTCGGCCATAAAGTCCGGCAGCAGGGAAAAGTCGTTCTGGCGCACGGCCAGCTGCATGGTCTGCGGATCTACCGTGCCGCCCTGCATGAAGACGTTGTGCGGCTCGGTGTTGGTGACGGTGCATTTGACCGCCGCCTTTAAATTGTTGAAATCTATGGGATACAGCAGAACGTCGAACGGGGTGAGATCGGGCAGAAGCTCATGCATCAGTGCCCAGATCTTTTCCGTTTCGGCTGTGAAAATCGCCTCTGCAGTCTGCTCGCCGCCTGTGCCCCAGCCCTTATCGGCCAGTGCGCGGAAGCATTCCGCCGGCGTTTTGCACGCCATAAGCCGGTCTATGTCCTGCTGTGTCAGAAGCGAAAGCTCCCGCGCCTTGATGCGCGCCACAGCGTAGATATATTCCTGTGCCATCGTGCGTACTCCTTTAGTTGCGGTATTTTTTGCGGCTCAGCGGAAAAGCATGCCGCCTGCGAGATCCTGCAGCGCGTCTGCTTCGGCTTCAAAGAGGGAATCAAACGTGCAGTTTACGTCGATGCCGCCGTAAACGAGCAGAAAACCGTCCGCAATGTCGCACGGTGTTTTGGATACGGTGATGTGTCCGCGGGTGACGGCAGCACACAGCTGCTTTTCAAAATCCCGGGGCATACGGGCGAGATCCTTAGCGTTCAGCCGAAGCTCGGCGTCGCCGTCTGCGGCGTTTTTCTGTGCGAGCTTCAGGAGCACCGCGAAGTATTCGCCGTCCGGCAGGCTGTGCAGACGCTCGCGTGCCGCGGCAATGGTTTCGCGGATGGCGTTCTGCTTGGCCGCCAGTACGGTGCGGCGGCGGCTGAATTCTGCGGCGGACTGCGCCTTTGCACGGATATCCGCGTCCTGAGCCTCGCCCTGTGCGCACACGGCGGCGGCTTTTTCCTCCGCCTGCTCCGCGGCGCGCGCCAGCGTCAGCTCCGCATCATGCTCGGCAGCCGCGATCTCAGCCGCAGCTTTTTCTTCCGCGTCCGTACGGATCTGCTCTAAAATTCTGTCCAGTCCTGTTGCCATGGGTGTTCTCTCCTTTTCGCTTGATGCGCGTAGAATCGGGGCGGATTACACCGTGATGCCACCGATATTTGCAACAGCGAGCAGAGAAACGAGCAGGGCCAGAACCGCGTATGTCTCGACCATGGCCGGGAAGATCATGGCTTTACCGAACTGATCCGGGCGTTTTGCAACGAGCGCGATGGAAGCGACGGCGGCCTTCGCCTGCTGCTTTGCGGAAATCAGACCGATGATGGCCATCGGGAGGCAGGCTGCGAGATACAGGAGACCCTTTGCAAAGGTGATCTCCGCGCTGCCGCCGAGAATGCCGATGTTGGTGAGCGTGAGGAACGCGATGAGCAGGCCGTAGATGCCCTGTGTACCCGGGAGAAGCTGAAGAATCAGAACCTTACCGAAGAGTGTGGGGTTTTCCGAAACAACGCCCGAGGCAGCCTGGCCGGTCATGCCGACGCCGATGGCGGAGCCGATGCCGCCGAGCAGAGAAGCGAGAACCGCGCCGACCAGCGCGAAAACGATACCGAGCGAGTTGATGTCGAACTTTTCCATATTACTTTTCCTCCGTGATTTTGAAATATTTGGTTTTGGTTGTAAACGGTGCGAATTTGCGCC
>JBJEOO010000108.1:0-2990 GCA_051880755.1 Hominenteromicrobium sp. | reverse complement strand
TGCGGGGATCCGTATCCAGGCTGAGCATATCTTCCGTAAACTGCACAACGTCAATTTCGCAGCCCGCGGGTGAAAGCGCTTCCGTGGCGTGAATATCACCCGGGCAGATTACCGCGGCTTCTCCGGGGTGAAACGGCAGCGTTTGCGTATTGATCTGCTGTTTTCCCCATCCGCTGCGGATATACAAAATCTCGTAGCCCTCATGCCAATGCGGTGCAACCATGGTTTTCGGAGCGCTGGCACTGTTCCGGGAAAAATGCAGCTGCCGCCTGTCGGCGTACCGCCAAAGCTGTTCCTTATATGCCTGCATCCGGGCATCTCCTTCCTCGGCCGGAATATCAAGTAATGGACATTATATATCATATTCAGGACTATAAAGTCAAGTCATATCAGTTTATAATATGAGGTAAACCCAAATCAAGGAGGAATTCACATGCGTACACCTGATTTTGAAAACAACACGCTGCGTGTTCTGCGCGGTGAAAAACCGAATCGTGTTCCGCTGTTTGAGCTGTTCATGAACGATACGATCTACACGGAGCTTGCCGGACACGGCCGGCAGGACGACACACAGCTCGGGCACATGCGCCTGATTGCCGACGCAATGGCCGCGGCAGGCTACGATTACGCCACCTGCAACATTCTCGAATTCGGCTTCCCGCAGCATGCCCGCACCAAGGCCGCCACGCAGTCCCTGAACGGGCTGGGCGTCATTACCGACTGGGAAACCTTCGAGCAGTACGAGTGGCCCGATCCGCTGAAGACCGATTACAGCCTGCTCGAGAAAATCAAGCCCTATCTGCCGGAGGGCATGAAGATCATGGTGATGGGTCCCTGCGGCGTGCTGGAAAACGTGACGTCGCTCGTCGGCTACGACAACCTCTGCTATATGCTCTATGAGGAGCCGGAGCTGGTGCAGGAAATCTTCGACCACGTCGGCTCCCGCCTCGTGCAGTATTACGAGCAGGTCGTCGATGCGGACACCGTGGGCTTCCTCTGCTCGAACGACGACTGGGGATTCAACACCCAGACCTTCCTGAGCACCGCCGATATGCGCAAGTACGTTTTCCCGTGGCACAAGAAGATCGTCGAGGTTGCGCACAGCCACGGCAAGCCCTGCATTCTCCACTCCTGCGGCTACTTCAACGATATCCTTGAGGACGTGATCGAGGATATGAAATACGACGGGCGCCACTCCTATGAGGACAACATCATGCCGGTAGAGGATGCCTATGAGCTTATGAACGGCCGCATCGCCGTACTCGGCGGCATTGACATGAACTTCCTTGTCAGCGGCAAGCCGGAGGATATCTACAACCGTGCCCGCGCCATGCTGGAGCGCACGGCGGACCGCGCCGGCTACATGCTGGGCAGCGGCAACAGCATCCCGGAATATGTGCCGACGGAAAACTTCCTCGCTATGACCCGTGCGGCGCTGGACCTCGACCGCTGAAAATAGCAAAAGGCCGCCGGAATTCCGGCAGCCCGTGATTTATTGACCGCCCCAGATAACCTCCCGGTACTGAAGCGGCGTGCAGCCGTATTCGCGGCGGAAATTGCTGATGAAGCTGCCGGAGGAGGAAAATCCCGTTTTTTCGGCAATTTCCTCCACGCGCCGGTCGCTGAATTCGAGCATCTGCACGGCATTGAGCAGCCGGTACCGCGTCAGATACTGGTGCGGCGTGCAGCCGGTTTCCTTTTTGAACGCACGGATAAAATGCTCCGTGGAAACAAACAGAGACTGCGCGATTTCATCGAGCGTGACAGGCTCGCGGAAATGGTTCTTCATATAGCGGATTGCGCGCACGGAGAGCGTTTCCTGATCGGGCTTTCTGCTGAGCTGAATCACCATGTGGTGCAGCAGCTCGCTGAGCTGCTGGGAAATCAGCCATTCGGCGCCCCGTTCGCGCTGCGTGCAGAGCTGCATCAGCGTTTCCATGCGCTGCTGGTATTCATAGTCCGGCTCAAACTGCGCGAGATAGGATCCCATCGGTGCGGCCACATCCAGAAAATGTGACGCCGCATCGCCGTAGGGATGGAGCCAGTAAAACTCCCAAAGGCCGTTGGCCGGCGTGAAATAGCTGTTCGGCAGGCCGCGCGGAATGAAGGCGATTGTGCCGGCCGTCAGGTTGTATTCCCTGCCCTCCAGCCGCAGCACACCCCTGCCCTTCGTGGTAATCAGCACCAGATGCGTCTCGCAGCCCTTCGGCCGTGTGACGCAGTACCGGTCGTTGCACCGGTGCCAGCCGATGGCATGCAGGGAAAACAGGTGCTGGCTCTGCGGCATCGGCAGCAGCGTGACCATCCGGACCAGACCGAAATCACCGTTTTCATGGTACATAAACCGCTCACCTCAGATTCAAAAAAATTGATTGAAAATTACAGAAAACTGATGCGCTCGTTCAAACAGATTGATGTTTTTGCCGTTTTGGACTACCATGAGGGCAGAACACAAAGGAGGCGTTATGCCCAATGACTTCATGGGAACGATTCAAACGCATGTATGAACATCGGGAAGCCGACCGCATCCCGATCATCGACGAACCCTGGAGCGGCACGCTGCGCCGCTGGCACCGCGAGGGTATGCCCGAGGGCATGGACTGGTGCGACTACTTCGATGTTGACAAGCTCGGCATCATCAGCGTTGACATCTCCCCGCGTATGCCGGAGATTACGCTGGAGGAAACCGACCGCTACTACATCCGCACCTCCCCGTGGGGCGTGACGATGAAGCACTTCAAGGAAGAGGATTCCACACCGGAGTTTCTTGATTTCACCATCACGACGCAGGAAGCCTGGGATCAGGCGAAAAAGCAGATGACGCTCGAGGACGACCGCATTCCGTGGGATATGCTCAAGCAGAATTACGACAAGTGGCGCGCAGAGGGCCGCTGGATCCGCGCAGTGTTCTGGTTCGGCTTCGACGTGACACACTCTTGGATGATGGGTACGGAGAACACGCTCATTGCCATGATGGAGGAGCCGGAGCT
>JBJEOO010000107.1:0-2997 GCA_051880755.1 Hominenteromicrobium sp. | reverse complement strand
CGGGATGGTATCATCGGTGATCTCCACCGTCTGAGCGCCCGCGGCCTCAAATTCATCCGCCGCCTCGGCCACTGCATCCGTTTCCTCATAGACACCCGCTTCCGCGCCGTAGCCGCCGTCCATGGAATACCCTGTCAAACCTTCTGCCGATTTGTCGGAAGATCCGGCGGAACAGGCCGTGCAGACCAAAACCGTCATGCACGCGCAAAGGAGCAAAGCAATTATTTTCCGTTTCATATAAAACGCCTCCCGAAATCATTTCACGCTGCTTCCGCTTTCATTATACAGAATGCGCGGAGGAGATACAAGGAAAATTTTCTCCTCACCCTATAAGGAAGAAAACGGAGTGCGGGGGTTACACGTCTCCTGAAATTTTGAATTAAATTTTGAGATAATTTGAAAAAATCTTTAAATTTCTATTGACAATCATATGACTGTGTGATATATTTATTTCATCATATAAAGAGGAGATGAGAATTTGGATTGGATGCTTCCCGGCACGGTATTGCGCGTTGATCTTGACCGGTCTGAGGCCGCCGAAGAGGTTTTTTCCGCCATGTTTCTGACAGGCGGGCTCGTGCTTTCTCAGGTAACGCAGGTAACGGGGCTTGAGCCGTATATCGTGCAGAACTGGGTGCGCCGCGGGTTTCTTCCGCCGCCCAGGCAGCGCAAGTACACGCGCCGCCAGCTGAGCCGCATCCTGATGATCAACGCACTCAAAAGCGCTCTGCCGATCGACCAGATCTGCCGGCTTTTGAGCTACATCAACGGCGCACTGGACGACGAAGGCGACGACACCATCGACGACACGCAGCTTTACTGCGCGTTTGTGGCGCTGGCACGCACCGTCACCCGCGAGGGCTTCCCTTCGCCGGAAGAACTGACGCCGATGCTGGAGGACGGCCTTCGCGGCTACACCGAGCCGGTTCCCGGCGCGAAGCACCGCATTGAGGCGGTGCTCCGGATTATGCTGACCGCATGGCGCTCCGCCGAGCTGCAGAGCAAGGCGCAGCAAATGCTCAGCGCGCTGCCCGAATAGCGGGCGGCTCCGATAGGTTTGAAAAAGGATTTATGCCAAACGAAAAAAGGAGAAAGGTTGATTGACACATGTTTGAACCCTTCAGAAACACCCCGGATACGCCGTTTTCCGAGGGCCAGCCGCCGGTCTATCCGGCAAAGCCGAACGGAGGCTTTCTGAAAAAGCTGCCGCGCTACATTCTGCTGGGCCTTGCGGTGATTCTCGTGCTCGCCGTCGCCGGCACCTGTTGGTATACGGTGGACGACAAGCAGCAGGCCGTCGTGACGACATTCGGCAAGGTGACGGACATCACGGATGCGGGCTTCCACTTCAAGCTGCCGCTCGGCATCCAGCATGTGGAAAAGGTAGACGTCAACGTCTACCAGAAGCTCGAGCTGGGCTACCGCACGGTGGGCAGCTCCGCCGATAATTTCGACATCATCGAGAGCGAAACCAAGATGATCACCGGCGATTACAACATCGTCAACGTCGAGTTCTTCGTCGAGTACAAGGTCAGCAATCCGGAGCAGTATCTGTACGGCTCCTATGAGCCGGAAACGATTCTGCGCAGCCTGCTGCAGAGTCAGGTGCGCAACGTCGTCGGCTCCGAAGCCGTCGATTCCGTCCTGACTACCGGTAAGGAATCGATTCAGATGCGCGTCAAGGAGCTGGTGACCGAGGTGCTCCAAACGTATGACATCGGCCTGACGCTGGTGGATGTGAAAATTCAGGACTCCGATCCGCCGACCGACGAGGTCACCGAGGCGTTTAAGGCGGTGGAAACCGCGAAGCAGCAGGCGGAAACCGTGCGCAACGAAGCCCGCGCTTACCAGAACGCCCAGCTTCCGCAGGCCGACGCGCAGGCTGACGAGCTGCTGCGCAACGCCGAATACCTGAAGCAGAACCGCATCAACGAGGCGACCGAGCAGGTTGCGATGTTCAACGCGATGTACGCGGAGTACATACAGAACCCGGAGATCACAAAATCCCGCATGTATTACGAGGCAATCTCGGAGGCTCTGCCGGATGTGAAGGTGTACATTGACGCCTCCGGCGACGGCAGCGTAAGCAAGGTGCTGCCGCTTGAAAGCTTTGTGCAGGACGGCACAAAGGCTCCGGCCGCGCAGACCGGCGCACCGTCTGAAGAAGGAGAGAACTAACCGATGAAAAAGAGAACCATTGTGATTCTGGCCGTTGTGCTTGTGGCCGTTATCTGCCTTTTCAGCTCGATGTTCACGGTGCAGGAAAACGAATACGGCTGCACCGTGCGCGTTTCAAAGATCATTTCGACGACTGACGAGGCCGGCCTGCACTTCAAGCTGCCGTTCATCGACAGCGTCAAGTATTTCCCGAAGGCCACCATGCTGTACGACATCCCGCCCAGCGAGGTGCTGACGGCCGACAAGCAGAACATGACCGTGGACTGCTATGTGCTCTGGCGCATTTCGGATCCGCTGAGATTTTATCAGTCGCTCGGCAACACAACCGTCGCGGAGGAGCGTCTCAACGCGCTGACCTACAACGCGCTCAAAAACGTGATGGGCACGCTTTCCCAGTCCGATATCATCAACATGGACGACGGCGCGGCGCGCAACGATATCTATGAAGGCATCACGACAAACGTCGATCTGCTTGCCGCAAATTACGGCATCAAGGTCGAGGACGTGAAGATCAAGCGTTTTGACCTGCCCGAAGCCAACGAAAGCGCCGTTTACACGCGCATGATCTCCGAGCGCAAGCAGATTGCGGAAAAATACACCGCAGACGGCAACTACGAGGCCGCTCTGATCCGCAACGACGTTGACAAGCAGGTGAACATCATCGTCTCGAATGCCGAAGCCGAGGCCGCAAAGCTGATCGCCGAAGGCGAAGCCGAATATATGCGCATGCTCGCCGAAGCGTATGACACCCCGGACAAGCAGGACTTCTACGAGTTCACCCTTGAGATGGACGAGCTGAAGGAATCGCTGAACGGCGAC
>JBJEOO010000106.1:0-3002 GCA_051880755.1 Hominenteromicrobium sp. | reverse complement strand
CAGCTCAACCAATACGGTGACCTGCTTACCGTTTTCCGCCGCCTTGATCAGCGAGGCGATGATCGGTGAGTTGCCGCTGACACGATAGAGTGTCTGCTTGATGGCGAGCACATTTTCGTCCTCAGCCGCCTGCGCGATAAACTGCACCACACAGTCAAACGTCTCATACGGGTGGTGTACAAGCCGGTCGCCCTCGCGGATGGCCTGAAAGATATCGGTGTATCCCCAGAAATCGCCCGGCGGCGTGGTCGGGCGGATCGGCGCAAAGCACAGGCTTTCGCAGCCGGAGATCCCCGCAAATTTGGAAAAGAAGGTCAGGTCAATCGGTCCCTGAATTTCGTAGACCTCGCCGTCCGCGATATCAAGCGTCTTGATCAGGAATTTTTTCGTGTCTGCGTCTGCGTGCTGAAGGATTTCCAGCCGGACCGGGCGGCCGCGCTTGCGGCGCTTGATCGACTTCTGAATCTCGTACATGAAATCGTCCGCTTCTTCGTCGATTGTGAGATCCGAATTGCGTGTGATGCGGAACGGACAGATCGCTTTGATCTCATGCAGCTCAAAAAGCTCCTCCAGATAATAGGTGATGATATCCTCCAGCAGAACGAAGCAGCGCGTCTCTCCGGCTTTCGGCAGCTCCGTGAAGCGGGGAAGAATGGACGGAACCTGCACGACGGCAAAGCACTTTTCGCCCTTGTTTTCCTTGGAGGAAAGCCGCACGGCCAGATTCAGACTTTTGTTTGCAAGCAGCGGAAACGGTCTGCTGCTGTCCACGGCAAGCGGCGTCAGAACCGGGAACAGAACCCGGTGAAAATAGGCGTCGATGAACCGAAGCTGTTCGTCGCTCATTTTGTCCGGCGTCAGAAACTCGATATCCGCCTGCTTTTTCAGCACGGGGAGAATCGAGCGGTACAGGCAGGAATACTGCTTTTCCATAAAGGTATGGGTCTTTTTCTCAAGCGCCGCAAGCAGTTCTTTCGGCGTAAGACCGGAATCATCGGGCTTTGTATAGCCGGAGTTGACCTGACTCTTTACACCGGCCACACGCACCATGAAGAATTCGTCGAGGTTGGAGCCTGTAATCGCCAGAAAGCGCAGGCGCTCCATGATCGGATTTTCCTTCTTCTGCGCTTCTTCCAGAACGCGCGCGTTGAAATCCATCCAGCTCAGTTCCCGGTTATAATAATATTTCTTTTTTTCGGATGCCATCGGTATGACCACCTTCCTTTATCCCATGGCTTTTTGTTCATTGCAGCAGATTGCTTCTCAGGCGCAGCTCCGGGCTGAGGCCAAAGACCTCTTTGAAGAAGCCGGCACACTCGTCAAAGGCCCATTTCTCAAGCTGCGCGCTGTCCGATGTATCGGCTGTGACCTCCAGCCTGTCGTTTGTGATTTTGATCTTGCTGATCTTCAGCTTCTGCCGTTTTGATTTGTCCAGCGCATTTGCCAGGCGGAAAATCGCGACAAGCTTGGAAATTTCAAGCCGTTTCTCCTCGGTCAGACTGTAAAAAACGGTGTCCGCCGTGTTCGGCACGGAGAATTCGTCATAACCGGAGACAAAGGCTGTCAGCAGTATCTGCTCCTGCGTGAGGCCGAAAATATCAAAGTTTTTGATCAGGTCGAAGGAGCACTGGCTGTGCGTACGCACATTGATGTATTGCCCGCAGCTATGCAGAATGGCGGCAAGCTGCAGGATGATCTTTTTATCCGGCGTGAGGCCGTGCACGTTTTTCATCTTGTCAAACAGCGCGCAGGCAAAGTCGGAAACAACCGCGGAATGCACGCCGTGGCAGTTGTATTTGGCGGCGATTCTCCGGGCGGAGACAAGCGCGCTCTCGTGCGTCTGCTCCAGATATTCCTTCTGTGCGCCCGGAACGAGCATGTGCCGCGTAATCGCATCGCAGATATCAATATCGGGGCAGATGAGCTGCTGGGGTTCACCGGAAAGCCGCAGCATACCGGTATAGATCGACAGCGCGGTGTACAAAATCTCAGCCAGCTCCTCGGAGATGTTGTACCGGCGCGCGGCAGCCGGATAAGACATGGCGCGTATTTCCTTATAAGCGCTGCGCATTTTTTTTGCGGATATGGTATAGAGATCTCCGCTTTTCTCCGCGCCGCAGACGGATGCAACCAGCTCAAGATCGGAGCCGGTCAGAATAATGCTGCGAATGTCCTCGGCGGGAATATCCACACGGTTGAAGATAATATCCAGATATTCCTCCATGGCCGGATAAAACCGGTCGCTTTCGTGGCTGAGCGTGCTGAGCGCGTCATGCAGCTTCAGCGAACCGACAGGAATATTCTGCGAAACACTGATGGCTTTGCCGTCATAGAGCGCGACACCGATGCTTCCGGTGCCGACATACGCGATCACCGCATTGCGGATATCCATCTTCTTTTCCTGCTTCAGAATCCGGATGATCTCCGAGCAGATCAGCGCTTTTTCCTCGCTGTACTCCAGAATCTCAAGCTGCAGATTATTGTGAATTTTAATCTGATCGGCAACAAAGGAGCGGTTTTCCGCCTCACGCATGACCGTGGAGGAGACAACGCGCACGTTTTTGCAGCCGTAGCCCTCGAGCGCAGAGGTGAATTTTGAGAGAATCGAAGAAAGCTGCCGGAGGCTTTCAAAGCTGATCCGGCCTTCGTTGAATACTTCATGTCCGAGATAAACGGGATATTCCAGGGAATCCAGTATCTCAACCGTGCCGCGGCGAAGCTGCGAAACGCGCATGCGAACGGCGCTGGAGCCGATTTCTATGACAGCAGCCGGATTGCCTGAACCTTTTTTGTTCAAATCAGAACACCACCTTTCAGAGGTATACATCATATATACTGTATTATAGCAAAGCCTTTCCGAAAAATCACTAGTTTTTCGTCTCTTTTTACAAAAAAATTGCAGAAGGAAACATTCAGACAGCTTGACTGGGCAGAATGAATCCGCTATAATAAATATCACACCGGCGAAGCCGGTGGTTTTACAATAGCCCTATAAGGGCAGG
>JBJEOO010000105.1:0-3004 GCA_051880755.1 Hominenteromicrobium sp. | reverse complement strand
CTTCCTCCGGAGCGGAGCGCATCACGAGATTCGGCTTGAGAACAACCGTGATGCCCGGCTCCATTTTTTCATAAAAGCCGAAAGCCGAAAGCATACTGTCCACAGCCCCGGTCAGCCGTTCAATATCGTAATCCTGCTGTGCGGAAATATATACGCGGCTCATTTCAGCTCCTTGAGAAACGCCGCAATCCGGTTGAGCGCTTCGGAAAGGTGCTTGATCGAATACGCATACGAAATGCGGATATACCCCTCGCCGCAGGCGCCGAACGCCGTACCGGGCACGACGGCAACATGCTTGTCGTAAATCAGGCGCTCACAGAATTCCTCCGACGTCATGCCGGTGGACTGTATGGACGGAAACACATAAAATGCGCCTTCCGGTTCAAAGCAGGTCAGACCGAGCCGGTTGAGTCCGTCCACGATCAGACGGCGGCGCATATCATACTGGTCGCGCATTTCCGCAATATCATCGTCTCCGTTGCGCAGCGCTTCAATGGCCGCAAACTGCGACATGGTCGGCGCGCTCATGATCGCATACTGGTGGAGCTTCGTCATCGGTGAGATCAGCTCCTTCGGGCCGGCCGCGTATCCCATGCGCCAGCCGGTCATGGAATACGTCTTGGAAAAGCCGTTGATGACGATGGTGCGCTCCTGCATGCCCGGAAGCGATGCGATGGACACATGCGGCTGCTCACCGTAGGTCAGCTCGCTGTAAATCTCATCGGAAAGGACGACCAGATCATGCCGGATGATCACCTCGGCCAGCGCTTCCAGATGCTCACGGCGCATAACCGCGCCGGTCGGGTTGTTCGGATACGGGAAAATCAGCGCTTTCGTTTTGTCCGTAATGGCGCTCTCCAGCTCCTCCACCGTTAAGCGGAACTCATTTTCCGCCTTGGTCTGAATGGAAACCGGCACGCCGCCCGCCATGCGGGTCAGCGGATCATAGCAGACGAAGCACGGCTCGGGAATGATAACCTCCTCGCCGGGGCCGACAATGCAGCGCAGCGCCATATCGATGGCTTCGCTGCCGCCAACCGTGACGAGCACCTCGCTTTCCGGATGATAGGAAAGCTGGTATTTCCGCTTTAAAAACCTGCAGATCTCCTCGCGCAGCGTCATCAGGCCGCGGTTCGGCGTGTAGCGCGTTCTGCCCTTTTCGAGCGCCGTGATGCCTTCCTCCCGGATGTGCCACGGCGTGAAGAAATCCGGCTCTCCGATGCTCAGAGAAATAACATCCTCCATCTCATTGGCGATATCGAAGAAGCGGCGTATGCCGGACGGCTTGATGCCGCACGCCTTTTCGTTCAGGTATTTGCTGTAATCAATCACAAAGGTTGCTTCCTCTCTCGTCAATTTCGTCGTAATCGGTGATGAAATCCACACCGCTGTCCTTGTACTTTGTCAGGATAAAATGCGTGGCGGTGGACAGAACGCCGTCGATCGGCGCGAGGCGTTTCGCGACAAACATCGCGATTTCGGACATGGTGGCGGCCGTGACGGTCACGGCGAGATCAAAACCACCGGACATCAGATAAACGCTTTCAACCTCCGGAAACGCCTTGACGCGCGCGGCAAGCTCATCAAAGCCGGAATCCTTTTTCGGCGTGACGCGCAGCTCAATCAGCGCGCTGGCACGGTGCACATCGGTGCGTTCCCAGTTGACAATCGTGCGGTAGCCCTTGACAACGCCGTCTTTTTCAAACTTTCGGATGGCCGCCGCAACCTCCTCCTCCGTGAGATCGAGCATAACGGCAAGCTGACCGACCGTCAGCTTGGCATCATCCTGCAGAAGCTTCAGAAGCTTTTCCATCTTTTTATCCATATCGCTTACTTCCTTTCCGTGTCTGTATGTTATTCAATCGGGATCTGAACCGGCCTGCGGCCGACAAAAACCGTGTATTCGGTATAGCCGATGCTGCGCAGCATGCTGAGCGCTTCGGGAATGCCCCGGGCAAGCTTCTCCGTGCTGTGCGCATCCGCGCCGAGCGTAACGCGCGTGCCGCCCAGCGCTCTGTAGCGCGCAAAGATCTCGCGGTCGGGCAGAACGGGCGCATCGGTCATCAGAAGCCGGGAGGTATTGAACTCCAGCGCCTTGTCATCCGCGATCAGTTTTCTGAAAATTGCGTCCAGTTCATCTTGATATTTTGAAAAGCTCGGGCGCTCGCCGGGCCTGCAGAGATACCGCAGCGGATAGGTGATATGTGCCAGCGCATCAAACTGCCCCCACTCGAGCATTTCATAAATCTCCCTGAAGTAGGCGCGGAAAATGCGGTCCAGCGTCTCCTCACCGAAATTTTCGCTGCCGAGGTGGTAGAAATCCGGCATACCCGCAATATTGTGCAGCGAGCCGATGACAAAATCGTAGCTGCGGCCGTCCAGCGCATCCAGCGCCGCGGGCAGATTCTGCAGCGGCTGTCCCAGCTCGATGCCCTTCAGCAGGCGGAGCTTCGGAAAGCGCGCCTGATTTTCCTCCATTTCCCGGTACGCACGGCGGACGACATCGTAATATTTCCGCCCGCCGAACTGCGGAGAGCCGTCGTACTGATCGCACTCGCAGTGATCGGAAACCGTATAGTACAGCAGTCCGAGTGCTTCGGCGCGCATGCACATGGCCTGCATCGATTCCGTGCCGTCAAACGAACAATCCGAGTGGCTGTGGCAATCCGATATGTTTTTCATACTATCATCTCCCGTGTTCAAGACGCAAAACTATATACAGTTTTGTATTGTACCACAAAGCTGCACGATTTGCAATTTTTTTCTGCGTCCGGGATTCACGCTTGACAGGCCGGGGTATTTGATAGATAATAAGATGAAATATTCATTCACCGAAAGGACGGAGTTATTCCTATGAAAGCAGTTATCACCGTGATCGGAAAAGATATGGTCGGTATTCTCGCAAAAGTTTCCGCAATCTGCGCCGGCAAGGGCGTCAATGTCATCGAGGTCACACAGCCGATCATGCAGGATATGTTCGCCATGATCATGATGGTCGATATCA
>JBJEOO010000104.1:0-3013 GCA_051880755.1 Hominenteromicrobium sp. | reverse complement strand
TCTCTGCTCCCTTCATATACCGATCCCTTCGGACAGGCATTATTTATTCCAGCTCGAAATCCTCCGGCAGGAGCGTTTCGAGCGTTTCTTTTGTGAGCGCGGAGACGTCCCCGACGGTCAGGCGGCGCGACTGGTTCAAAATCGCGTCCTCCACGAGGTTGCGCGCCATGCGCCCGTTGCCTGCCGTGCGGGCGTCCGCTTTCTGCCGCCGGTCGAAATAGGCGGTGAGCGGCGCGGCGCAGTCCGGCGAGAGCGCGTAGCCCTTGTTTTCCACCGTGATGCGCGTGATCTTCAAAAGCTCCTCGGCGGTGTAATCCGGGAACTCGATGATGTTCGGAAAGCGCGATTTCAGCCCCGAATTCGCGGTGAGAAACTCCTCCATCTCGCGCGAATAGCCCGCGAGGATCACGATCAGGTTCTCGCGGTTGTCCTCCATTCCCTTGACGATTGTGTCGATCGCCTCTAACCCGAAGCTGTCGTCCGCCCCGCGGTACAGCGCGTACGCCTCATCGATGAACAGCACGCCGCCGATCGCCGAGCGGATCACCTGCTGCGTGAGCGGCGCGGTATGGCCGACGTACTTGCCGACGAGATCGGCGCGCGTGACCTCGATGAGCTGTCCGCCCGTCAGCACGCCCATCGCTTTTAAGTAGCGCGAGACGAGCCGCGCGATCGTCGTCTTGCCCGTGCCGGGGTTGCCGGTGAAGATCATGTGCATCGCGGGCACATCGGCCTTCATCCCCCGACTTTCACGCAGCCGCTGGATGACATAGTTCTGCTCAAGCGAGAGGACGTAATCCTTGACACTCTGCAGCCCGACGATGCGGTCCATCTCGGCCTTGACCGCCTCGACCGCCGCCTGGTTCACGGTCTGCTTTTCCCCGCCCGCCGTGACGGTGAAATCCGGAAAAACAAAGGCCAGCGCGCCGTCCCGCATACATGCCGTACCGGTCAATCCGCCTGCGTTCCGGCGAAGCTTTTCCTCGCTCAGGAGGCGGAAGCACCGGTCCGCGGCGCGGTTGATGCTCTCGACGCCGTCCTTCGGGCTGAACTGCGCGGTGAGGTGCTTCACCGCGTCCTCCTCAAAGGCAACCGTAAACTGCAGCCGCTCTTTGCAGCGCTTTGCGAGCGCTTGTGCCGCGGCGCCGCCGATTTTCAGAAGGCTCTCCTGTGTGAACGCTTCGGTGCGGCAGAAATCCGTAACCGCCGCGAGGAACGGCGCGCCGAAGGCGTCCGCAAGCTCGGAATCCTTCCGGTCCGTGAGGAACACAAGATACTGCCCGCTGATCCGGATTTCGCTGACGGCGTTCGGCACAAGCGCCGTACCCACGTCAATGAGCATGCCCTTCTGCATGGCATAGCGTGTCGTGAGCTTTAATACGCCGGTTTCGGCAAGCGACGCGAGCATCGGCAGCAGCGATTTGTGGCACTGCTCAAAATGCTCGAAGAGCACGACGTCGCTTTCGGATTGAAGCGCCGAAAAGAGATCCTGCGTCAGCAGTCTGCCGTCCTCGGCGTTCGGGTACAGCGCGAGATCGACGCGCGCGACCCGGCCGTTTTTGAGCATGCCTGCCTCCGTGAGCGACGAAGCGGTGACGGAAAGCGCGCTGTGCCGCCCGGTGCCCTCCCGGCCGGAGATCACGATGACGGCGGCAGGCTTCCCCTCGGCCGTGCCGGTCACGGCCGGACGCTTGAACGCGGTGAACAGGCTGTCCAGAAACGCATCCTGCCCGATGACCGTGCCGCCCGCCGCTTCTCTTGCCGCAGAAAACGACTGTGCAACGTCGCGCGGCGGCTCCTCGGCGCCCTTGGCGGTCGGTTTTTCCTCCGCTGCCTTTTCGGGCGGCGCCGCAGCGGGGGCGTCATCGTTTTCCAGCAGGCGGCGCATCTCCTCCATGCTTTTCTGCGCTTCGCTGTTGATTTTCTCGAGGTCGCCGAGCTGGCGGTTCAGGCTGTTTCCGATGCTTCTGTCCTTCTGCTCTATGCTTTTCAGAAATTCTTCCGCTTCCCGTGCGGCGCGGCTCTGGGTGTTTTCGCCCACATGCAGCCTGCCGCCGGAAAACAGGGAATTCAGAATGCTGTCAATATCGTTTTTCATGCGCTCATCCCTCTGCGGCACGGACAACCGCTGCGACAAGCGCACTGTCCGTCACCTTATATTCATCCTCCGGCACACCCTTGCCGTCGATTTTCCCGCCGAAAAAGATTTCCGGGTTGCCCCGCACGCTCGTATCCGTACGCAGGGCGCGTGCCGAAGCATGTATGCTCTTCGCACCGGTCTCTTCAAGGAAGGCCTTCACATTTCCCGCATTGATCCCGCCGCCGGGCAGAATATCGATGCGCCCCGCGGCATAGCGGAGCATCTTGCGGATGGTTTCCGCGCCGAGCGGCGCGCCGGCGCGCTGGCCGCTTGTCAGCACACGCGTCACGCCGAGCGCGATCAACTCGTCGAGCGCCCTGCAGACATCGGGCACGACGTCGACCGCGCGGTGAAACACCGTCTCAACATCCGGCTTCTGCGCACGCAGGCGGCCGAGAAAATCCGCGCAGCGCGGCACGTCCACCGTGCCGTCCGCATGCAGGAATCCGAACACGATGCCGTCCGCTCCGGCACGGATCAGCGCAGACGCGTCCCGGCACATCGTCTCATATTCATAGTCCGTGTAGCAGAAGCCGCCCTCGCGCGGGCGCACCATGCACATCACGGGGATTTTCACCTGCGCTCTGACGGCCTCCAGCGTGCCGATGCTCGGCGTAAGTCCGCCGAGAAACAGCGCGGAATTCAGCTCTATGCGGTCTGCGCCGCCCCTTTCGGCCTGAACGGCATCCTCCGTACAGCCGCAGCAAACCTCAAAGAGAATTTTCTCTTTCATGATCCTCACACGTCCTTTTTCATTTTTGTAGATTTTTGTGCTTTACAATCTCCCGAAAAAGATTATAATATCCCTTGGCTGTAAAATAAAGCAAAATTTGAAAATTATAAAGAATGGTGATTGATATGTTGGACACAGCT
>JBJEOO010000103.1:0-3019 GCA_051880755.1 Hominenteromicrobium sp. | reverse complement strand
ATATATAAAAGCCAACGGAAATATTCCAGATTTTCAGCGCCGGCAGCAAAGAAAGGAAAACGACACAGATCAAAAGCAGATACCGAATCTCCGCAGGGGAGCTGTGCGCCGTAATCTTTTTATAAAACGGAAGCAGCAGATAAATGCCGATCATCAGATACAGATACCACATATGCGACCACGAAGTGCCCGCGAGGATTTCGTACAGACCGGAAAAAACCGTGCTCCATGTAACCGGCTCCTGATTGACGAGAATTTCCAGCACGCGGAAAAGAATGCAGAAGGCCGCCAGTGCAATCAGCATCCGGGGAATATACTTGCGGAAGATTTTGCGCACGGAAATCTCCTTGCCCGGATCCAGCAGCAAAGCGCCGGAAACCATCAGAAAGCAGGGAACCGCCCACATCAGGTTATTGACAACCGCTTTGGAAACCAGTGCCTGCGTCTGCGAAGCCTCCTGCGCAAACAGCGAAACCGCGCAGAACACCGTGTGCAGCACAACAATCGCGATGCATGCGATGGCCCGGATGTAGGAAAACGCATGTACTCTGGCGGCGCGTACCTGTCCCGCAGCCGCTCCGTTCTCTTCCCTCATGTCTTAGCTCCTTCCGCCGGACAGGGATATGCCCCCGGCATCAATTAAACAGCGCGTCGTCCAGACAGCCTTCCTGGCCGCCGTTATCGGATCCGGCCGGTGTCTCAGGCTCCGGCTGGGGTACATAAGCCGGCTGGTCATTGCTCACAGACCCCGAATCCGACGCAGGCGTTTCGGTCCAGCTCTGATTGCCCGCATCCGACTGCGCGGCCGCTTCTTCCGCTTCCTTCACAGCCAGCTCGGCTTCCTTGGTGCTGACCTTCTGGCCGCTTTCCGCCGATGTATACTCGAGATACGCGATGTCTTCCTCAACGAGAATTTTTCCTTCCTCCAGATCCCCGAACGGGAACGCATGGAGTACCAGAACCGTACCGTCCTCAAGCGTAATCCGGATGTCATACTGCGGCTCAAGCAGCTTATCGGAGCCGTCCTGTTCTTCTTCGGCAGCCTTTACGGCGCTTTCCGAATCATAATACAGCGTGCGCTTTTCGCCCGCCGCAAAGACGTCCTCATCCTCGAGCATATTTTCCGGGAATTCCTCCAGAGAAGAATCCTTGACGGCAATCCCGGTGATATCCTGCTTCGTTCCGTTTTCCAGCACAACCGCAAACACGGTCTCCTTATCCGACTCCGTTCCGATGACCGCAAGCTTTTCTTCCGGCTCGGGAGAGGGCGTCGCCGTCGGCTCCGGCGTGGCTGTCGCTTCGGAAGAAACCGGAACCTCGGAAGCGGAGGATTCCCCGCCGGACGCGCAGCCGGCAAAAGACGCGGCTGCCAGCACCAGAGCCGCTGCAAAAGCGACAGGTCTGAACCATTTATTGATCATGTATACACTTTCCTTTCCTGTGCGCATCACGGTACGCGCGCATAGTCCACATACTGGAACGTACCGGATGCGCCGTATGTAATCTGATAGCCGTTGCGGCCGTACTCATGCTGGAAATCGGGATCAAACACATATGTCGTGCCGTCCATATCGATCTCGCACCAGCCGTGCGGGCTTTTGCCGCCGCTGCTTGTGCGGACATAGCCTTCGACAAAATACGCATCATAGCCGAGAAGCTTCGCCATTTTGTAGAAGGTCGCCGCCATGACGTAGCAGTTGCCGCGCATGTTGTCGAACCCATAGTTCGCGTACCATTCGGAATGAACATTGCTGCCCGCGATACCGTAGCTCAGCGTATAGTACGGAAGCTTTGTCGCGGACCAGTTAAACGCGGCGCGCAGATCCCATCCGACGGAATCCAGCACGTTCTTGGCCTTCTTCTCCGCCTCCGTCAGCGTGGACGTATCGATCTCCGGCAGCGCAATGGCACTCACGTCTCCCTTGGTGACCGTCACATATGCCGAAGAGAGGTATCCCTCGGTGCCGTCTGCCAGACGGATCTTGTACCACTTGCTGTTTGTCTTTTCCAGAATCGTGACCGTCACGCCGGCAGAGACCACCTGCTTCACACTGTAATAGGTACCGGCATTGCTGCGCAGATTGACGCTGTCCGTCGTGACGCCGATCGCGCATCGCTCCGCCGTGCCCTTTGTCACAATGTACCACGATCCCTCATAGCTGAGAGTTCCGGAATAGCTCCAATCGAGGACGCTGCGCTCGACATAAAAGAGCGAGCCGTTATGCTCGGCAATACCCGTAAACTGCCAGTTCAGGACGTTTTTGTCGACATAGAACCATGTGCCGAAGTCCTTTATGAGACCGGTATAGCTCCAGTCCAGAACGCTGTTCTCCACATAGAACCATGTGCCGAACTGCTTGACAAGGCCGGTGAACTGCCAGTCCAGAACGCCGTTTTCAACGTAGAACCATGTGCCGAAGTCCTTCATAAGGCCGGTATAGCTCCAATTGATTACGCCGTCCTCCACATAGAACCATGTGCCGAACTGCTTGACAAGGCCCGTGAAATCCCAGTTCAAAACGCCGTTTTCTATGTAGAACCATGTGCCGAATTCATTCACAAGGCCGGTATAGGTGTCGTCAACCGCGCCGTCCTGATAATAATACCAGACGCCGTCCGCATCCTTATGCAGGCCGTCCGGGATCACAGGATCCTCTGACGGTTCAGAAGAAGGCTCCGCGCTCGGCTCAGCCGATGGTTCGGCGGAAGGTTCCGCGCTCGGCTCGGCCGACGGTTCGGCGGAGGGTTCCGCGCTCGGCTCGGCCGACGGTTCGGCGGAAGGCTCCGCGCTCGGCTCGGCCGTGCCTATTTCCTGATCACTTCCCGTTTCAGCCGCGTAAACCGGGCTGAAGGTCATCCCCGTCATCAGAACGGACAGCACGAGCAGCAGGGACAATATGCGCCGCATACTTTTTTTCATCTTGTTTCCTCCTGTACTACGCAAGATATCCGCGTATTTTCCGAAAATCATTCACTGTACAAATCGCTCCGGATTTCCTTCACACATTATAATTCAAAA
>JBJEOO010000102.1:0-3026 GCA_051880755.1 Hominenteromicrobium sp. | reverse complement strand
CACCTCCGCCGCGTGGTGGAGCGCGGTTTTGCCCCAGACCGTTTCGCCGGCCGGAACGGTGTCGTCCAGCCGCGCCGTCATTTCCCGGAGCCACTTCTGCGGAAACGGATGGCTGCGCGTGTAGTTGTAAAGCTTCAGAATCGCGCCGATCAGCCTGGCGTCGTTTTTATCGCCGCTTATGCAGTCCGAGAGCGCCTGAAAATCCGGCTCGGCGTACATTTCCGCCAGAACCTGTGTGACGGATTCCGTCATCAGCTCCTCCTGCTGCTTATCGGAAACGACCGAAAAATCCGGTGAAACGCCGGCCAGATAGAAAAACTCCCGGACGATCGACGAGCAGAAGCTGTCCACCGTGCAGATGGGCGCCTGCTGAAGCAGAAGCTGCTGGCGGCGCAGCCGCGTGTTCTGCGGGTTTTCGCGGATCAGATCAAAAAGCCGGCGCTCGATGCGTTCACGCATCTCGGCGGCAGCCGCTTTCGTGAACGTCACGACCAGCAGCCGGTCGGCGTCGGTCGGATTGTTTTCATCGGTCAGCCGTTCGATCACGCGCTCGACGAGCACGGCCGTTTTGCCCGACCCCGCCGCCGCAGACACCAGCACCGTGCCGCGCCGCGCGCGGATGGCATCGAGCTGAGCGTCAGTCCATCTTGTCGCCATGCGCTTCTCCCCCCTTCAGTTCGTATTCCATGTGCGCAAGCACCTCGTCGTTTTTCATGGACACGCTCCCGGCGTCGTCCTCCATGCGCTCCGAGCCGCAGACCGCCGTATACGGGCACCAGGCGCAGGCGTTGATATTGTGCATCAGCGGCTTTGCCGCGACATCGCCCGAAGCGAGCGTCTGCGCCATCGTCGCAATCAGCCGCTCGACATACCGCATCACAAGCTGCAGCGCAGGCTCCGTGAGCAGCGTGCCGCTCTGCCTGAAATCGCCGCTTTTGAGCAGCGTGACCGGAATGAACCGGCCGCCGACATCCTCCTCCATGGCACGCACGATTTCCATATCCTGCAGAATGACGCCGTTCATGCGCAGATTCTTTTCGGCGTCGCGCAGCAGCTTTTCGCCGCTTTCGGTTTTATCGGAATTGACCGACGTCAGGAACGACGGCATATACAGCACGCCGGCCGGCTGCAGCGCCGTATTCTCGGAAAGCGCCGCAAGATAAATCAGCATCTGCAGACTCAGCCCGTACAGCACATCGGCAAGCTTGAAATCCTTGCGGCCGGTCTTGTAGTCGACCACACGGACAAACGTGCCGTGCGGACTCTGATACAGGTCGACGCGGTCAATGATGCCGCCGACCGTCACGAAGCCGTTCTCCGTCGGGATTCTGAGCGGCGGAAACGGCGTGCCGTACCGAAGCTCCAGCTCAAAATACGCCGGACGGAACCGGCTGACGCGAAGCTCCTCGGCAACGTGGCCGATCAGCTTCACCGCCGTCTGCGCCATACGGCTGAACCGGTATTTTTCCCGCGGTGAAAGTGAATCAAAGCCGCCCATATTTTCATCCACATATGTCCGGATGCAGGCGCGCACACGCGCTTCAAGCGCCTCGCGGGACATCGCCGTGACCGCCTGTTCCCGGTTTCCGATGATCTGTTCAAACAGATAGTGCATCAGGCTGCCGTATTCCAGCGCGTCCAGCTCCGCCGGGCGGCGCTCCTTCGCGCCGAGCGCATACCGGCAGAAATACCGGAACCGGCACTGGTGATACGTCTCAATCTGGCTTGCGGAAAAATACCGCCCGCCGCCGAAAAGCGCCTTCGCCGTTTCGGCGGAAAGCGCGGCGGATTCCATCCGGTCCTGTCCGCCGAGCGTGGAAAGCCGACCCGCATATTCCGGCATGCCGGAAAACACGGATTTAAGCGTTTCGGATACCGTTGTATTCTCGGTGAAAAGCGAAGCCGCCTGAGAAAATGCGGCTTCGGGCGCGTTCGCGAAGAATTCCGGCGGCAGATCGCGCAGAACGCGCAGACCGGGCAGCGCAAGCCGCGCCGCCTGCACAAGCTCACCCGGCGATTTCGCTTCCTTGCCGACGCTTGTCGGATAGGTCAGATACAGCCGCTCGGACGCACTGCACATTGCCGAATAGGCCAGAAATTTTTCCTGCAGCATGCGGTCCTCCAGCGCATCGGAAAGCGGAAGATCGAGCGCGAGAAGCGTCCGGCGCTCCACATCGCTGAACACGCCGCTCTGGACGGGAATCATCGGGAACTCTCCCTGCACCGCGCCGAGCAGAAAAACCGCGCGCGGCGCGGACTGCCGGATGCGGTCCGCGGTGCCGAACGTGATGCAGTCCATGCTCTGCGGAATATCGGAAACATCCTCGCCGCTGACGATTTCGCGCAGCAGCTTTCCGTATTTTTCCCCGGCAACCGGCTGACGGCCGAGCACGCCCGCCATCTGGTCCAGAATCTCCATCAGCAGATCCCAGATGCGCAGCTGCGCCGCGCTGAGGTCGGGCCGCCCGGCATTCTCCAGCGTGCGGCAGAATGCCGGCAGCGTGCGGTCAAGCTCAAAATCGGTGAGCAGCGTGTAAACCGCCGAGGACGCGGAAACACCGTCCGCATCGCGCAGAGCACCCGCAAAACGCACAAGCGGCTCCGTTATGCGGACACGCAGGCCGTTGAGCGCTTCCAGCGCTTCAGCCGCGGCGTCATCCATCGGCTGTCCGTAGCCGTCCGGGTGCTTTTCAAACGGTGAAAGCCACGCGGCGCGGCCCGTGAGATTCCATGTGAATATGTAGTTTTCAAGCCGGGCAATTTCCTCCGCGGAGAACGTCGTCAGGCCGGTCTTGAGCATGTTCAGCAGATCGTCCGATTTCCACAGCCGCACGGCTTCAAACGCCGAAAGCACAAAGCGCATCAGTGGTTCGGTATCCACCGGACGCGCTTCGGAAATGAAGGCCGGGATATCCCAGCGCTTCAGCGCGGCGGAAAGCAGGCCGGTGTACAGCTCCGCATTGCGGCAGACAACCGAGATTTCTTTATAGCGGTATGTACCGCTCAGAATCAGATTCCGGATTTCG
>JBJEOO010000101.1:0-13288 GCA_051880755.1 Hominenteromicrobium sp. | reverse complement strand
GCTCACCGCCTTTACGGCGCGTGAGCTGAATGCATAAGGAAACCAGACTATGAAGATTTTAGCCATTGAAAGCTCCTGCGATGAGACGGCCGCCGCCGTTGTGGAAAACGGACGGCATGTGCTCTCGAGCGTCGTCGCCACGCAGGTGGAGGAACACAAGCTGTACGGCGGCGTTGTGCCGGAAATCGCTTCGCGCCGGCACAGCGAATCCATTGTCGGCGTGGTACGCGAAGCGCTCGAACGGGCTTCCCTGACCCTTGCGGATCTCGACGCCGTGGCGGTGACTTACGCGCCCGGCCTGATCGGCGCGCTGCTCGTCGGCGTGAATTTTGCGAAGGGACTTTCCCTCTCCGCGAACCTGCCGCTGATCCCGGTACACCACCTGCGCAGCCACATCGCTTCAAATTATATCACCAATCCGGAGCTGGAGCCGCCGTTTCTCTGTCTCGTCGTTTCCGGCGGGCACACGCATATCATCGAAGCCGCGGATTACACGACGCTGCGCATTCTCGGCAAAACGCGTGACGACGCGGCGGGCGAAGCGTTTGACAAGGCCGCGCGCGCGATGGGCATGCCCTACCCCGGCGGCATCCACATGGACAAGCTGGCCGAATCCGGAAATGACCGCGCCTTTACCCTGCCCCGTCCCACCGTGGACGGCGCACCGCTCGATTTCAGCTTTTCCGGCCTGAAAACGGCCGTCATCAACATCCTGCACAATGCAAAGCAGAAAGGTGCGGAAATCAACACCGCGGATCTCGCCGCTTCGTACCGCAAGGCGGTCGTGGACTGTCTCGTGCGCAACTTTCTGCGCGCGGCGGACGAAACCGGGCACAAAAAGCTTGTCATCGCGGGCGGCGTTTCCGCAAACGCTCTTCTGCGCCGCCGCCTGCAGGCGGAATGCGCGCGCACGGGCCGCACGCTCTACATGCCGGACCTCTCCCTGACCGGAGACAACGCCGCCATGGTCGGCGCACAGGCCTACTACGAATTTCTGGCCGGTCACACAGCCGGCATGGAGCTGAACGCCTGCGCCCAGCGCGGGATTGATCTCGGATAATCCCTTCAGAAACCAAAAACAGCATACCCCGTGTTTGAAGCGCCTCCGCCGAACGGCAATGTACCGTTTGGCAAACATAGGCATTTCCATGGGGTATGCTTCTTTTATTCCGTGTCTGTAATCGTTCCGCCGCCGAGGACGCTGTCGCCGTCATAAAGCACGACGGACTGCCCGCGCGTCACGGCGCGCTGCGGCTCGTCGAACACGACGGTCAGCTCGTCTGCGCCGGTCTGTGTGACGGTCGCCCACTGCTCCGGCTGGCGGTAGCGCACCTTCGCTTTGACGCGCACCGTACCCGGAAGGGACGGAACCGCGATCAGGTTAATGCCGGATGCCGTGAGCTTTCGGGTATACAGCGCCTGTTCCGGGCAGAGCGTGACCGTATTCGCAGCCGGGTCAACCGCCTTGACATACATCGGCTCCGGCAGTGCAAGGCCAAGTCCTTTGCGCTGGCCGATGGTATAGCGGATGATTCCCCGGTGCCGCCCGAGGACGCGGCCGTCCGTATCGATAAAGTCGCCCGGCGGATACGTTTTTCCGGTATACTGCTCGATAAAATCGGCGTATGAACCGTTCAGCACGAAGCAGATATCCTGGCTGTCGTGCTTTTTCGCGTTGATAAAGCCGTGCGCCTCGGCAAGCGCGCGCACTTCACTTTTCACCATGCTGCCCAGCGGAAACTGCACATGCGCGAGCTGCTCCTGCGTCAGGGTCCAGAGCACATAGCTTTGGTCTTTCTCCGCATCCACGGCCTTCTTCAGGCGGTACCGTCCGGTTGGCTCATGGTATTCGATCCGCGCGTAGTGGCCGGTCACAACGTCGTCGTATTCCAGCTCCCGCATCCGCTGGAAAAGCTTGTCAAATTTCAGGTACCGGTTGCAGTCGATACACGGGTTGGGCGTTATGCCGTGCTCGTACGCCGAAACAAAGCGATCGATCACATCCGTCCTGAACCGGTCGGAAAAATTAAAGACATAATACGGCATATCCAGTGCATAGGCAACGCTGCGCGCGTCCTCGACATCCTCCAGCGAGCAGCAGGTATGCGCGCGGCACAGCCCGACATCCTCGTTGTGAAAGAGCTTCATCGTCGCGCCCATACAGGTATACCCGCGTTCACGCATCAGCAGCGCCGCGACGCTGGAATCCACGCCGCCGCTCATCGCGATAATCACCTTCCGGCTCATGTGTTTTCCCGGCGAACGTCGCCCCGTGCCGTGACGATTTCATAGCCCGCGGATCGGACGCGCTGTTCCAGACAGCCGCGGCACTGCGCCGCTTCCTCGCCGGTGCAGATCTTGTTTTCATACAGCTCATACAGCTTGCGAACGCACACGGGCGACAGGTTGGGCATCACGACGTTTGCACCGGCCTTCAGGCCAAGCTCACGTCCCATCGGATGAATCGTGCCGAGCGCCGTCGTCGCAGGGAGCAGCGCATACGGAAACATCAGGCGAAGCACAGCCACAAGGCGCAGGGTCAGCTCCAGCGTACCGCTTTTCTGATTTGCAAACGGCGTTTCGGCATGAGTGATATACGGCCCGATCCCGATCATGTCCGGCTGAAGCTGCTGCAGAAATCGCAGGTCGGCAATCAGGTTATCCGTCGTCTGATACGGCGACCCCACCATAAAGCCGGAGCCGACCTGATAGCCGATCTCTTTCAGATAGAACAGGCATGCTTTCCGGTTCTGTGCGCTCAGCTCGGCGGGATGCAGCTTGGCATAATGCGCTTCGTCCGCTGTTTCATGGCGCAGCAGATAGCGGTTCGCGCCGGCGTCAAAATACGCCTGATAGCTTTCGCGCGGCTTCTCGCCGATGGAAAGCGTGATGGCACAGTCCGGATAGCCCTCCCGGATGGCCGAAACGATCTCGCAGATGCGCGCATCCGTGTAGTACGGATCCTCGCCGCCCTGCAGGACAAAGGTCCGGAAGCCGAGCGCGTACCCTTCCGCGCAGCATTCGAGGATTTCATCCTTTGACAGCCGGTAACGTGTCGCGTGGCGGTTATCCCGGCGAATGCCGCAGTAGTAGCAGTTGTTTTTGCAGTAATTTGTGAATTCAATCAGCCCGCGGATGTAAACGTCTGCGCCGTACCGCGCACGCCGCACCCGGTCGGCTTCGGCAAAAAGCGCCGCGTCATACGCATCGGTTTCCAGCAGCGTCCGAAGCTGCGCGTCGCTGAGATCGCGCTGCCTGCACAGCAGCGCCGCAAGATTTTCGTTTGTATATTCTGTCATGTGGGTGATTTCCCCCGCCTTTCCCGCCTGCGGCGTACAACCAAAAGAATCCGTCACTCCGCCTGCGGCTGCTCGAGCGTCCGCATCGCGAGGATTGTCTCGGAGATCAGCTCATCGAGCGTCCAGCCAAGCATTTCGGCACCGCGCTGAATGACCGGGCGCGAACAGCCGGCCGCAAAGTTCAGCGTCTTGAACTTCTTCTTTACCGACTTCAGCTCGAGGTCAAGCACGCTTTTCGAGGGGCGCATCAGGGCCACCGCGCCGATCAGTCCGGTCAGCTCGTCGACGGCATAGAGTACCTTTTCCATTTCATGCTCCGGCTGAATATCCACGGTCAGCGCATAGCCGTGGCTTGCCGTCGCATGGATCAGCCGTTCATCCAAACCGCGTTCCCGCATAATCTCCTGTTCCTTGATGCAGTGCTGCTCCGGAAAGCGCTCAAAATCGAGGTCGTGCAGCAGGCCGACAATGCCCCAGAAATCGACCTCATCCCCATAGCCGAGCTTTTCGGCAAAATAGCGCATTACGCCCTCCACGGTTTCCGCGTGCTTCAGATGAAACGGCTCCTGATTATATTCAGTCAGCAGCGCCCACGCTGCGTCTCTTGTCAGAATCTCACTCACTTTTTTCGCATCCTCTTCTGTAATATTCTAAAAACATATCGCTTTGATATGTTTTCAATCATACACGCCATCCCCGCATTTGTCAAGCGCATTCAAGCCAGATTGCGGCAGACGGCAAAAACCAGCCCGATTCCCAGCACGGAAAGCCAGAACACGATTGCCCAGCGTTTCATAAGCAGCGCCGGGCGGCCCCCGATATACCGGATCGCCTCCAGAACCGACCAGATTCCGGCGGCGGGCAGCGCAAAGAACATGTACGGATTCAGCCGGAACGCCGCCGGAAAATCAAGCCGCAGCGAGGCCTCAAGCATTCGCGTTGTGCCGCAGGCGGGACACAGGACGCCGAACACACGGCGGATCAGGCACGGCGGATGCAGCAAAAGCAGCGCGCCTGCCAGTAAGAATAAGGAAAAACATATAATGCCCACAGACAAAACTCTCTGTTTTTTCGATTTCACACGCGCATTCCCGCTTTCCCCTTGCAATTTCTCCGCCGTATGTATATAATTATACTTGTATATTTTGGTTCAGTCAACCGCCGCAGGGAGCGGCACCCAATAATTCTCAGGAGGAATTGAAATGAACAGTGGTTATCTGGGCGATAAAACGCCGAAACTGGGCTTCGGTCTGATGCGCCTGCCGATGATCGGCGATGAGATCGACATGGAACAGACAAAGGCCATGGTTGACAAATTCATGGCAAAGGGCTTTACTTATTTTGACACCGCTTATGTGTACATCAACGGCAAGAGCGAGGTTGCGGCGCGCGAAGCCATTGTCAAGCGTTACCCGCGCGACAGCTTTACGCTGGCTACAAAACTCCCGCTCTGGGACAAGGTGGAAACGGAAGCGGATATGCAGAAAATTTTTGATGAATCCATGGAGCGCGCGGGCGTTGAGTATTTCGACTACTACCTGCTGCACGCGATGGACAAGGAAAAGTTTGAAAAAGCGGACCGCATCGGCGCATGGGATTTCATCTTCAAGATGAAGGCCGAGGGCAAGATCAAGCACTGCGGCTTCTCCTTCCACGACAGCGCGGAGGTGCTTGACGAGGCGCTCACCAAGCACCCGGAGGCGGAATTCGTCCAGCTTCAGATCAACTACGCGGACTGGGAAAACGAAAACGTGCAGTCCCGCAAGTGCTACGAGGTCGCGGTCAAGCACAACAAGCCGATCGTCATCATGGAGCCGGTCAAGGGCGGTTCCCTCGCCGCAATGGTGCCCGAAGCACAGGAGCTGCTGAAGGCGGAAAATCCGGAGCTTTCCATCCCGTCGTGGGCCATCCGCTTCTGCGCAGGTCTCGACAATATTCTCACCGTGCTTTCCGGCATGTCCACACAGGCCCAGCTCGACGACAACGTGTCTTACATGGAGCACTTTGAGCCGCTGAGCGAAAAGGAGCACGATGTGCTCAACAAGGCCGTGGATATTCTCAAGTCCATTCCGACCGTACCCTGCACCGGCTGCCGGTACTGCGTGGACGATTGCCCGCAGCACATCAACATTCCGGAAATCTTCAAGGCTCTGAACGGCTATAAGCAGTTTGGCTCGCTTGAAGGCTCTGATAAGCCGTACAACATGGGCCAGTATGAGCGCGCGACGAAGGACGGCGGCAAAGCGAGCGAATGCCTGCACTGCGGATCCTGCGAAGCGCATTGCCCGCAGCACATTCACATCATCGAAGAGCTTGAAGGCGCCGCAAAGGCATACGAAGGCTAAAATACATTTCAAGAAACAAAGGACGCAGTCTTTCGGCTGCGTCCTTGCTGTTTTTATGCACGGTATTTTCGGTAATAGAAATAGCTGTCGCTGACCATATTGGGCTGCCGGTGATCGATCGGCGTACGCTTTTCAAAGCAGGAAAAGCCCGCTTTCTCCGCCACGCGGCAGGAGGCCGTATTCGCACAGTCAATCGTCAGAATCAGATATGGCAGGTTGGAAACCGCCATGCACCAATCGAACAGCGCACAAAGCGCTTCGCCTGCGTAGCCGTTCCCGCGGTACGCTTCATCGATGAAGTAGGCCATCTCAACTTCCTGCACCGTATCCTCGAAGCCCATGCCCACCACGCCGATCAGCTCATCCGTGTCCTGCAGCGCAACGGCATACCGTTTCGCTTCATAGACATCCGTGGAATCCTTCTGTGTCTGATGCCAAGCAACATAGCCGTCAAAGGCTTCCGGCGAGGGCGAGTGCTCCGACCAATCCGCCATAAAACGCACCACATCCGGCTGCCAGACGATTTCAAACAGCCGCCGCTGATCCTTCGGCTCCAGGTCCCGGATCACGAGACGCTCCGTTTTGATATACATACACGTCTCTCCTATATTCTGAGCATCGGAACCGTTTTGCGGCAGGCTTCGATTGCGTCTCTGTCCGGCAGTGCGGGAATTGCGCCTTTCTTCATGGCGCAGACCGATCCGGAGGCATTCGCAAAATCCGCCGCCTCGCGCAGCTCCTCGAGCGTAATCGCGGCGACCGGCCTGCCGGTTTCCATCAGCTTCGTGAGGAACGCGCCGAAAAAGCTGTCGCCCGAGCCGGTCGTGTCCACAACCTTGGTATCATAGGTGGGAAGGGAAAGTGTTCCCTCTTTTGTGCAGACAACGCAGCCTTTGGGGCCGCGCGTAACGACCACCACCTGCACGCCGAGCGTGAACAGCTGCTTTGCACCGTCCTCGATTTCCCCGCAGCCGGTGAGCATTTCCAGCTCCTCATCGGACGCTTTCACGACATCGGCCAGCGGGAGCAGGCACTTCATCGCCTGAATGCCCGTTTCCGCATCCGGCCAGAGCGGCCGGCGCCAGTTCGGATCATACGCCGTGATCACGCCTTTTTCGCGCGCATAGGCGACAATCTGCGGCACCGCCGTGCGCGCCGGCTCTGCCGTCAGCAAAAGCGAGCCGAAGCAGAGCACCTTCGCATTATCAATCTGCGTCGTGTCAATCTCGTCAAACCGGATCTGCGTATCCGCGCCGGGATTGCGGTAAAAGCTGAAATCGCGGTCACCGCTTTCGGAAAGCTGTACAAAGGCCAGCGAGGTCGCGGTGTCGTCCGAAAACAGCAGGTTCGCCGTATCCACGTTCTGCGTTTCCAGCGTCTGCTTCAGAAACGTGCCGAACATATCGTGCCCAACCTTGCCGATAAAGCCCGATGAAACGCCGAGCCGAGCCGCCTGCACGGCGACATTTGCCGGCGCGCCGCCCGGGTTCTGCTCAAAAAGCGGGATGCCCGCTTCGGTTTTGCCCGCAGGCGTAAAATCAATCAGCATTTCGCCGAGCGATAAAAAATCAGCCATATAGCTCTTTCCTTTCCGTTACAGGATGTTTTCGTCGATGCACTTGAGCACAAATTCACTGAACAGCGAATTCGACCATGCGAACCACGGGCGCGTGAACTTCTCCGGGTCATCCTTATGGAAGCCCTCGTGCATGAAGCCCTTGCCGGCATCGGTCGTGGTGAGCATATGAAGCAGCGCGCGGCATTCTTCCGCGTCCTGACTCGTGAGGCCCTGCATCGAAAGCGCAATATGCCAGATATACTCGGGCGGCGTGTGCGGGCTGCCGACGCCTCTGGCCGCCGTGCCCTCATAGTAGAACGGGTTCTCTTTACTCAGCACATACGCGCGGGTGTTCCGGTAGATTTCATCGTCCGCGCTGCAGTAGCCGAGGTACGGGATGGAAAGCAGGCTCGGCACGTTCGCGTCATCCATCAGCGTGTAATGGCCCATGCCGTCCGTCTCATACGCATATATTTTTCCGAATTCCGGATGTTCGATGACGCCGTACTGCTCGATGCCGGCGCGGATCTCCCCGGCCAGCTTCTCCGCGCGCGCGGCAGTCGCTTCGTCCTGATAAACGGTGCGCATGATCTCCGCCGTATAGCCCAGCGTGACCACCGCAAACATATTGGACGGCACAAGATAGCCGTACACGCACGCGTCGTCGCTCGGACGGAAACCGGACCAGGTCATGCCGGTGACGGCCACCGGCTCGCCGCGACCCTCGCGCGTGAGCGTATCGGTCGGCGGGCAGTTGATGCGCTTGAAATAATACGGGGATTTGCTGTGGTCCTGCTCCGTTTCAAAGACGTTCAGAATCAATTCGGTGCTCTTTTTATACTGCTCGGTAAACTGGCCGGTGCGGCCCGTCTCCTTCCAGAGCAGGTACGCGAGCTGCACGGGATAGCAGAGCGAATCGACCTCATATTTGCGCTCCCAGACCCACGGGCTTTCAAAATCCGTATCGTCCACCTCGGCCTCACCGGTCTGTGCCTGTCCGAAATATACGGCGGCATACTTCGGCCAGCACATGCCGTTTGCTTCCTGATTGAACGCGTTCGCGTACGGATCGATCGCTATGCAGCGGAACTGGCGGTTCACAAGGCCCTCAATGCAGTCCGCAACCTCCGCGTCGTGCTTTGCGACCGGCAGATAGTGGCGCACCTGCGCGGTGGAATCGCGCAGCCACATGGCCGGAATATCGCCGGTAATGACGAACGTGTCCTTTTCACCGAGCGCCTTGACCGTTGTGTCCATCGTGTTCGGATAGCAGTTCGCAAAAAGCTGCCGCAGTTTTTCGTTGTCCGCGAGCTTTTCCTCACAGATACGTTTGACTTCCAGATCAATTGCTTTCATACGGCTTCAGCCTTCCTTTCTCCTCTTAAATACTCCAAATGAATTCCACCGCAAGCTCAAACCATTTGGCCACATGCGGCATTATCTGCTCCGGTGCGCTGGAGGTGACGGCATTGCACAGCGAAAGGCCGTGACCGCCCTCCGGGAACAGGTGAAACTCGGTTTTCACGCCCGCCTTCTGCAGCGCGGAAACAAACAGCAGAGCGTTTTCCACCGGCACGCAGTCGTCCGTCTGGGTGTGCCAGATGAACGTCGGCGGCGTATCCTTTGTCACAAAATGCTCAAGCGACTGATTTTCCCGCTCCGCTTCATACCGCTCGCCGAGCAGATTTCTGATGGAATCGTGATGTGCGAACGGCCCGGAGGAGATGACCGGATACGAAAGGATCTGTCCGTTCGGGCGAAGCGTTTCCGAATCGCAGCCCAGCACTTCGGCGACAAACGGACGGTTCCAGAAATTGCCGTAGCTTGCCGCGAGATGGCCGCCTGCGGAAAAGCCGATGACAAAAATGCGCTCCGGATCACAGCCGTACGACTCTCCCTGCTCGCGGACGTACCGAACCGCGGACGCCACCTCGAGCAGCGCGGTCGGAAAACGCACGGGCGCCACGGAATAGCGCACAACAACGGCGTTGATTCCCGCCGCATTCAGCCCCAGCGCAATCGGCTCGGCTTCGCGGTCACTGGTAAAGGCATACGCCCCGCCGGGGCAGACAATCACCGTCGGGCGCTTCTTCACCGGAATCTCCGGCGACAGATCGAGAAAATATGTGTACATGGCCGCGTAATCCGCAGAGCCGGACACAGACAGCTTGATTTTTTCATGAACCATGGCATAGGACTCCCTTTCGGCATTCTGATACCTTTAGTATAGCAGTACTTTGCAGGCGGCGCAACCGATTTTTTCTCAAGGCGCAAAAACGCCTGCCCGGAAAGCCCGGACAGGCGCCGCTTTGTGATTCACCACGAAATCTCGCGCAGATAAGCATCGCGCAGGGTCAGCCGGTTTTCATCGGAATGAATATACGGCTCCTTTTCGTCATAACAGAGACCGGATGTGATATAGCCGCCCGCGCACATGCCGCCCGGCGCCGCGCCGTCACAGTACCAGCGGAACGTGAAGCCCTCGGGGCGCAGGCGGTTGAACAGGATTTTCCCCATCATGTTCATGCCGGCCAGCGCAGTGTGGTACGCAAGATCTTCCCGCCCGGTACTCCAGCTGTTGCTCGATTCGATTTCCGTGATCGCCGCGATGCGCTTCATGCCGCGCCGCAGCAGGGGCAGAAACGCTTCAATAGCCGTGCGGCTGCCGTAAATGCTGCGCATCAGCGTTTCGAGCATCTCCGCTTCGTCGTGCCCCGTGCCGATCTCGCCGTCTTTCGGATGATCCGGTACACCCGCAACGAAAATATCCAGCCGCCCCGCCTCCGCTTCAACGGTCTTTACGGCCTTTTCCAGGCTTTCCGCGCAGAGCGGATCAAAAACAAGGCATCGAACGCCCTCCGGAACCTGTTTGGGCAGCACACGCACCCCGAGATACACGCGGTCGCCGTGCGCCGCAAACCATGAAGCCGTCTCCAAAACCGCCGCACGTTCGCTTTCCATCAGCAAAACAATTCTGTTCATTCCTGTTCCCTCCTCAGTACGGCCACAGCTCGTCGCTGACATCCGTCATCACGAGCACGTCTTCGGATTCCCGGTCCTCCGTGAACTGGCGGTATGCGACCGCAGCGGTTTCCTCCGGTTCAAAATTGCCGACGGTGGATTTCTTCCCGCTCATATACGAGCGCACCCAGCCCGGATGGTACAGGCGGAACGTATAGCCCTGCGGATACAGGGTGCGGAACATGCAGCGCACCAGCATGTTGAGCGCCGTTTTTGAGGTTGTATAGGCAAAGCCGCCGTCACGGTGGGCAACGGAAACACTGCCCGCTTCGCTGGAAACAAACGCAAGCCGCTTCAGGCCGGTCTGCATCAGCGGCAGAAAACGCTCCACCATGCGCACCGCACCGAGCACATTGACATTATAGATGGCGCGGGTTTGCTCGTAATCGTCCCCGCCCGCGATGCCCGCGCAGCTGACCAGCAGATCGACATGATCGCAAAGTCCGGCTGTCTGCGCCGCCGCGCTTTCCACGGACTGCGTGCTGCCGACATCCAGCGCAAGCACATCCAGCCGTTCCGGGTTCTTCGCCTTCAGCGCCGCAAGCTGCGGCCAGTCGGGCATAAACTGCCCGGCAATCACATGCCAGCCGCCCTCGAGAAAGCGCTCGCACAGCGCATAGCCGACACCGCGGTCCGCGCCGGTAATGAATACGGTTTTCATGCTCATCGCTCCTTCATGCACCACTCGGCGGCATTGGTAAACAGCCGCTGAAAACGCGCGTCCTCCCATACATCGAGCGTATGCCCGGGCGTCAGCGCGCAAAGGCGGCCTGCGCCCATTTCACGTGCATAGCCTGCCGGCTGGACGCCGCCCTTTTCGGAATGGCTCTCGAGGAAGATCTCCGCATCGTCACAGAGCATTTCCATTACATAATGCTCGTCGCGGATCGTGAAATCCTGTACCCCCTCGAGAATCGGATGTTCCGGCTTCGCCGCATGCAAATCAACCGTGCAGCGCGGCGGATGCCCGCGGAATGCCGCACCGGCCAGCTGCACATACTCCGCGCAGCGCTCCTCCGTATAAGCAAGCCCGGAATGCACGGCGAGAAAACCGCCGCCCGCGCGGATATACGCTTCAAATTCCGCCGCGCAGACCTCCGTTACGCCCGGCTCAAACCAGGGCGCCTGATTTGCGGCAATGACATTGTTGCTCTTGCAGCAGACAATCAGACGGTAACGCGCAATCCGAGCCGGCGTCAGAATATCCTTGGCCGCTTTCACAATATCGAAATGAAAGCGCGTGTCGTTTCTTGCTGCAAGTCCCTTCTCGATTACCTCGGCCGGATGCCAGAGGTCATCGCACAATACCAATACGTTCTCCATAGCCCCATCTGCTTTCATGTTAATGTCCGCCCTGATCGGGAGGCATTTTCATTATACAAGGAAAACAACCAAAAGAGCAAGGAAGATTTTACGATTTTTCCGCAATTTTCACAGCATTTATGCAAAAAAGCGGCAGCGCCCTGTTCGGATACGCTGCCGCCCGCTGAACCGCGATTATTTCGTTTTCTTTGTCTTGGCCGTTCTGCACTTGACCTCTTTGACCGCGCGCTTTGCCGGCGCTTTCTTTTCCTTCTCAACCTCGGTCAGAACCCAGTCCTGATTCTCGCCCTTGACGAAGTCCCAGAGCTGTGCCGGTGCGTTATCCGCATCGCTGATCTGCTTGATATCGACAACCTTGCCGGATGCCGCGTGAACGAGCTTGCGGTAGCCCTTGGTCGTTGTGGTCAGCTTCCAAAGCTGCTGTGCGCCGCCGGCAGCCTCTGCCAGCGTAAGCTCCGTGCCGTTTTCCGCTTCTCCGGATACGGTCAGCGCAAGACCGGACGACTTCTGAACGAGCTGTACCGATGTACCTTCGACCGGGACAGCGCGCCAGATCTGTGCATCGCTGCCGTCTGCCGTATACTGCACGGCTGCGCTGCCGTTTGCGGCGAGCGCCTTGCCGCTTCTGCGGTTTGTGAGAACGTATTTCTTTTCCATCTTTTCTGCCATGATTCTTTTCTCCTTTTGAGATATATTCAATGATATAGCTTACAAATTTCTGTAGTATAAGTATAGCGGCAGCACGCGATAAAGTCAAATTCTGCAAAGCGCGGCCATTTCTTCCGCCGCCGTCCGTTTTTTTTGCCGATTCGGGCAGATTCATGCCTGTTTTCCCGAATGTTCCGTACAGCTTGTTTAAAAGTCCCGCCAGCATGGACACTTTGTTTTGAGTGGAGCCGTTTTTTTTCACAAAATCCGTTTTGCTTTTCGCCGTATATTCTACAAACACCTGAAGCAAATATCCCGAAAAAGTAAGAGAAAATTCAAATATAGCGCCTTGAAATCCCCCGATGAATCGTGTATCCTTTATGCATGGTCTTCAGCGCAGAACTGCGCGGAAAGGAAAATGAATGCAGGATATGGAAAAAACGGAGACACAGCGGCCCGGCCGCACCCGCCGCATACCGCCCGACCTGCGGACCGGCCTGACCGCCGAACAGGTACAGGAGCGCATCTCGCAGGGGCTCGTCAATGCGGACGACGGCATCAAAACCAAAACCGAAAAACAGATTATTCTGGAAAATACCTTTACTTTTTTTAATATTCTGAACTTTGTGCTCGCCCTGTTCGTCCTTCTGGTGGGTTCGTTCAAGAATCTGCTTTTTCTGGGCGTTATCTTTTCAAACACCGTCATCGGCTCATTTCAGGGCATCCGTGCCAAGCGCACGATTGACAAGCTCTCCCTGATCTCGGCGCCGAAGGTCACGGTTCTGCGTGACGGCGCCCTGCAGACCATCGCCGTCCGGGAGATCGTTCTGGACGACATCATGCAGCTTTCAAACGGGCAGCAGATCTGCGCCGACGCGGTCATCTGCGACGGTGAGGTGGAGGTCAATGAATCGCTGATTACCGGCGAGAGCGACCCGGTTCTGAAGCATGCGGGTGACGCGCTGCTTTCCGGCAGCTTTGTGGTTTCGGGCACCTGCCGCGCGCGGGTTGAGCATGTCGGCAGCGAAAACTACGCAAACCGCATCGCGAACGACGCGAAATATATCAAGCGGGCGCATTCCGAAATCATGCAC